>NZ_JARHXC010000210.1:0-16610 GCF_029222405.1 Microbacterium sp. Kw_RZR3
GCGACGCCCGCGGAGGCTTCGACACGCTCAGCCACCACCGCACAACACAGGTCCCTGAGCCCGTCGAAGGGACCGGACACCCGTTCGACGCCCGCGGAAGCTTCGACCGGCTCAGCCACCGCTCGCCGCCCGACCACCGCTCGCCGCCCGGCCACCGCTCGCCGCCCGGCACCCACCCCGCAACGCGGATGCCGACCGCGCGGTACCGTGAAACGCGAGGAGGCCCCATGACGCGACGACTGCCGGTCGACCCCATCGCCGAGGCCAAACGCCAGTGGCTCGCGCACGGGTGGGACGACGCCGCCGACGGCATGACGGTCGTGACCTCGGTGATCCGGGCGCACCAGTTGCTCATGGCATCCATCGACCGGGCGCTGAAGCCCTTCGACCTGTCGTTCTCGCGCTTCGAGATGCTGCGGCTGCTCGCCTTCACGAGGGAGGGACGGATGCCGATGGCCAGCGCGATCGCCCGGTTGCAGGTGCATCCGACGAGCGTCACGAACACGGTCGACCGGCTGACCCGCGACGGCCTCGTCTCGCGCGAACCGCACCCCACCGACGGGCGCGCAGCGCTGCTCGCCCTGACCGAAGACGGGCGACGACGCGTGGACGAGGCTACCGCGGCGCTGAACACCGTCTTCGCGGATCTCGGACTCGCCGACGACGACGCGACCGCGCTCGTGCGGATCATCGCGCGCTTTCGCAAGGGAGCCGGCGACTTCGCCGACCCCGCCCCGGTGCCCGACCCGCTCTGACACCCGCCCGTGGCCGCGCGTATCGCGGCCGATCGGGCGCGGGGCCGACCCGTCGTCGCGATCATCGGTGGGTGAACGACGGTGCCCGCTTCTCGCGGAACGCCGCCATCCCCTCCTTCTGATCGGCCGTGTCGAAAAGACCGGCGAACGCCTGGCGCTCGAAGCGGAGGCCCTCGGCGAGAGAGGTCTCGAGCGCGGCGTCGAGCGCGGCCTTCGCCGCGTAGAGGGCCGGGAGCGGCTTCGCGGCGATCGTCTCGGCGACCGTCTGCGCCTCCTCGAGCAGGTCGGCCCCGGGCACGACGCGCGACACCAGCCCGACCCGCTCCGCCTCGGCCGCGTCGATCATCCGGCCGGTCAAGACGAGTTCAGCCGCCTTGTAGTACCCCAGGGCACGCACGAGCCGCTGCGTCCCGCCCATGCCCGGGATCACGCCCAGCTGCACCTCGGGCTGGCCGAACCTCGCGCGGTCCGAGGCCAGGATCACGTCGCACATGAGCGCGAGCTCGCAGCCGCCGCCGAGGGCGTAACCCGAGACCGCGGCGACCACGGGCGTGCGGACCGCGGCGAAACGCGACCAGCCGCCGAAGTGATCGGTCAGGGTCATCTCGACGCTGGACTTACCCTCCATCTCTTTGATGTCGGCTCCGGCCGCGAACGCCTTCTCGCTTCCGGTCACGACGATCGCGCCGACGCCCTCATCGGCGTCGAACACCTCGGCCGCGGCGACCACCTCGTGCATGGTGCGTGTGTTCAACGCGTTCAGCGCCTCGGGGCGGTCGAGGGTGATCCACCCGACGCGAGCCCGCTGCTCGACGCGGATCGTCTCGTAACCGGCATCCTGATCCGTCATGTCACTCCCGTTCTGTCGGCGCGGACGACCCGCTCTGGCATGCTCCCACGCTCCCCCGACATCGCCGGGGGACTCGACGTCACGCGGCCAGAACGCTCCGACCGACGATGAGACGCATGATCTCGTTCGTGCCCTCGAGGATCTGGTGCACGCGTAGATCGCGCACGACCTTCTCGATGCCGTAGTCCTGCAGGTAGCCGTAGCCGCCGTGCAACTGCAGGGCCTCGTTCGCGACGCGGAACCCGACGTCCGTCGCGAATCGTTTGGCCATCGCGCAGCGGGTCGCGGTGTCGGGGTTCTTCGCGTCCAGCGCCGTCGCCGCATCGCGCACGAGCAGACGCGCCGCCTCGAGCTCGGTCGCCATGTCTGCCACGGCGAAGACGACGGACTGCTTCTCGGCGAGCGCCTCGCCGAACGTGAAGCGCTCGTGGACGTAGGTGATCGCGCGATCCAGCGCCCAGCGCGCCCCGCCGATCGAGCAGGTGGCGATGTTCAGTCGGCCGCCGTTGAGCGCCGTCATGGCGATCGAGAAGCCGCGGCCTTCCCCGCCCAGGAGGTTCTCGGCGGGAACGCGCACCTCGTCGAGGACGACCTGACGGGTCGGTTGGGCGTTCCAGCCCATCTTCTTCTCGAGGGGGCCGAAAGACAGCCCCGCAGCGTCGGCGGGAACGAGGAATGCACTGATCCCCCGCGCGCCCGGCTCGCCCGTGCGGGCCATGACGACGTAGACGGATGCCTCTCCGGCACCCGAGATGAACTGCTTCACGCCCGTGAGCACGTAGGTGTCACCGTGGCGGATCGCCGAGGTCGTGATCGCCGCCGCATCGGATCCCGCGCCGGGCTCGGTGAGGCAGTAGGCACCGAGGTCGTCCATCGCGACGAGGCCCGGCAGCCAGCGCTGACGCTGGGCGTCGGTGCCGTAGGCGTCGACCATCCAGGCGACCATGTTGTGGATCGTGATGTAGGCCGTCACGGTGGGGTCGCCGTAGGCGAGCTCCTCGAAGATGGCGACCGCGTCGGCGCGTGACAGGCCCGCGCCCCCGACGTCGTCCTGCACGTACACACCGCCGAGGCCCAGCTCGCCTGCGCGGCGCAGGACATCGCGGGGGAAGTGCTTCTCGGCATCCCATTCCAGGCTGTGGGGGGCGAGCTCGGTCGCGGCGAAGTCACGGACGGCTTCGAGGATGGCTTCGCGCTCATCCGCCGAGAGGGTACCGGCGGGCGGGGCGTCGAGCGCGGGAGCAGGGGTGGTGTCCATGCGGCTCTCCTTCGTGGGGCGACGGCGTCGTCGCCCTCACAGATTACATGGACGTCCTACTAAATGGGAGGGCTTGCGATGATTCGCGAGTCGGTACCCTCGACGGCATGCCTGAGCAGCAAGAGCGAGCCGAATTCGACCGCCGTCACGCCGCGGAGTCCATCGAGATCGTCGTCTTGACCGGCCAGAGCGTCGGAGGGGCGGGGAAAGCGGGCGGCGCGGAGCTGTGGACACCGTCCGCGGACGTCCTCGCGTACGTCGACGGATCCGGCGCCGTGGTCACCGAAGAGGGGCGATTGTCGTGGCTCGCCACCGACGCGGAACGCGACGGGTGGATCCACGACCTCGAGGCCCTGACGCAATACCGCGTGCGGGTCCGTCGCGCCACTCCGGACGCGGCGGAGTACGCGAAGTACAACCTCCCTGTGCGCGACCTCTCGCACCATTTCGCGCTCGACGAGGTGATCGAGCGCGACCTGCGCGTCCCCGCGCTCGACGACCGGCGCGACCGGTGGCTCCGCCCCGTCGTCCTTGCCACCGAGCTCGGCGAGTTCACCCTCGATCGTCCCTACGGGTGGTTCTCGGGCGGGATCGAGTGGGCGGGGGAACAGGTATCGGTCAGCCTGAGCATCGACGATGACGCTGCCGAGGGCGCCGAGACCTGCGAGGGGTCCCTCGCCCGCTTGCGGGCGCTGCTCGCCGAGATGCCGGACGTCGACGCCCGCTGGCGCGCCTTCGCCGCCGAGGAGCTCACCGACCTCGCGAACGACTGGCAGGAGGAGGACGAGGACGACGACGCGCCGGCTCCGGAACCGATCACCCGGGAGACGTTCGCGGAGCGGATCCGCCTGAGCGAGCTGAGCATCGCCGCCGACGGCTCGGCCACTGCGTACTTCGACGACGGCGACCTGTTCTTCGGCCACGTGATCCTCATCGACGTGCAGAGCGACAACCGCCTGGCCAACGCCTCGATCGCCGGCTGAGATCCTGAGCGCTACCCCGCCGCCACGCCGAACAACGACCCCACGAGATACGTCGCCCCGAGCGCGAGCGCGCCGCCGATCACCGTGCGCAGGATCGAGCGACCACGTCGAGCGCCGCCGATCCACGCGGCCACGTACCCCGTGACGGCCAGCGCGACAAGCACCGCCGCGAACGTCAGGGGAACCCGCACCTCCACCGGCGCGAGCAGGATCGTCGCGAGAGGCAGCAGCGCGCCGATCGTGAAAGCCACCGCGGACGCCAGCGCGGCGGTCCACGGGCTCACGACGTCGTCGGCATCGATGTTCAGCTCGATCGACAGATGCGCTTTCAGGGCATCGGATGCCGTCAGCTCGGTCGCCACGCGGGTCGCCGTGTCGCGCGTGAGCCCCTGGGCCTCGTACAACCCGACGAGCTCGGCGAACTCGGCATCCGGATCCTCCGCGAGCTCGCGGCGTTCCTCCTGGATGAGCGCCCGCTCGCTGTCGCGCTGGCTCGAGACCGAGACGTACTCGCCGAGCGCCATCGACACGGCACCGCCCACGAGGGCGGCGAGCCCGGCGACGAGCACGGGCCCCACCTCGCTCGTCGCTCCCGCGACGCCGACGACGACCGCGGCGGTCGACACGATGCCGTCGTTCGCACCGAGCACTCCGGCACGAAGGCCGTTCAGTCGTTGGGCGAGGCCCTGGCGATGCGGTTCGTCGGCGTGGGCACCGGAAGGCTCCGTCATGCGCCCAGGCTAGACCGCCTCGCACGGGAGCGGGCGCGCGTGCGAGCGTTCGCCTCTCGTTCATCCGAGCGTCACGGACCGCGGCCAGACTCGGCGCGTCCGCCGCCCCCGCGGCGTCCGGTGTGCCGCCCCCGCGGTGCGTCGATCCCCTGCCCCGAGGACACAGCCATGCCTTCGCCCTTCCTTCGCCGTACCGTCGCGCTGACCGCGACGACCGCGGCCGTCTGCGCGCTCGCGCTCTCGAGCGCCACCGCGGCGTCCGCCGCGATCGTTCCCGACCCGATTCGCGACGCTCCCGCCGACAGTGCGGTGAGCCTCCGCCCGATCGGCACCTACGAGACGGGCGTGTTCGACCAGTCGGCCGCCGAGATCGTCCACGCCTACAAGAACCGCCTGTTCGTCGTGAACGCGCAGGCCGGCGCCGTCGACGTGCTCGATATGAGCAGCCCCGCGGCCCCCACGAAGCTGTACTCGATCACGGGGACGGGCGTGGCGAACTCGCTCGCGGTGCGCGAAGACGGCCTGGGCGTCATCGCCCTCGAGGACACCGACAAGACCGCGCCCGGCCGCCTCGTGTTCTTCGACGCGGATGCCGCCGAGCCGACCGTTCTCGGAGAGGTCACCGTCGGAGCCCTCCCAGACATGGTCACGATCTCGGCCGACGGCACGGTCGCCGTCGTCGCGAACGAGGGCGAGCCCGCCGACGACTTCTCGGTCGACCCCGAGGGCTCGGTCGGGATCGTCACCCTCCCCGCCGAGAAAGCGGCCCCGAGCCAGGATGCCGTGCGCACGGCCGGGTTCGGAGCGTTCGAGAAGGGCGGATCGAAGACCCTCGACCCCGCCGTCCGCGTCTTCGGTCCCGACGTCGCCGCCCCCGACCAGGGCGACACCCCGCTCGCCGCGAACCGCGTCAGCCGCAACCTCGAGCCCGAGTACGTCGCGATCGCCGGGGGGACCGCGTACGTCGCGCTGCAGGAAGCCAACGCGATCGCGATCGTCGACCTGGCGTCGGCGGAGGTCAGTGGCATCCGTCCCCTCGGGTACAAGGACTACGGCGTCGAGACGCTCGACGCGAGCGACCGCGACCCCGAGGACGCTCCGACCTCCAACGAGAAGAGCTACCCGGGCCTGTACGGCATGTACATGCCCGACGGCATCCAGGCGTACGAGACGAACGGCGAGACCTACCTCGTCACCGCCAACGAGGGCGACGGCCGCGAGTGGGGCGACTTCAACGACACGGCCCGCGTGAAGGATCTCGGTGAGGATGGTCTCGCGCCCGTCTGCGCCGACAGCCCGCTGGCCGGCTCGCTCGACGACGCCGACCTCGGCCGCCTCAACGTCGCGACCGACATGGGACTGAACGCCGACGGCAGCTGCTACGCCGAGCTCTACACGTTCGGCGGCCGCGGTTTCTCGGTGTGGAACGCCGACGGCGCGCAGATGTTCGATTCCGGCGCGGACTTCGAGCGCATCACGCACGACGCGAACCCGGGCTTCTTCAACTCGAACCACTCGGCCTCGAACCTCGAGGGACGCAGCGACGACAAGGGTCCCGAGCCCGAGAACCTCGCGATCGGCGAGGTCGACGGGCGCACGTACGCGTTCATCGGTCTCGAGCGCGTCGGCGGCGTGATGACGTACGACATCACCGACCCGACGAAGGCCGCCTACGCGGGATATGTGAACAACCGCGACTTCTCGGTGTCGATGGAAGACCAGCTCACCGGCGACGAGACCGCCGACCGCGAGCTGCTGGCGAAGGCCGGCGACCTCGGCCCCGAGGGAGTCGACTTCATCCCCGCCGACGCGTCTCCCACGGGGCGACCGCTGGTCGCCGTCGGCAACGAGGTGTCGGGCACCACGACGCTGTTCGAGGTCTCGAACCCGACGGTGAAGAACATCGACATCCTGACGGTCAACGACTTCCACGGCCGCCTCGAAGCGGGCTCGCAGGGCGAGGCCGGCGCGGCCGTCATCGCGGGCGCCGTGAAGGCCAAGGAAGCCGCCAACCCGAACACGCTCTTCGTCTCGGCGGGTGACAACATCGGCGCGTCGACCTTCACCTCGCTCATCCAGAACGATTCGCCGACGATCGACACGCTGAGGGCGTCCGGTCTCGACGTATCGGCCGTGGGCAACCACGAGTTCGACCGCGGCTTCGCCGACCTCACCGACCGGGTGCTGCCCGAGTACGGCGGCGGGGAGTACGGTCTCGGCGCGAACGTGTACAAGAAGGGCACGAAAGAGCCCGCGCTCGACGAGTACGCGATCAAGGACGTCGACGGCGTGCGCGTGGCCTTCATCGGCACCGTCACCCCCGACACCGCGACCATGGTCGACCCGGCCGGTATCGCCGACCTGGAGTTCGGCGACCAGCTCGAAGCGGCGAACCGCGTCGCCGACGAGATCACGCGGGGCGACCTCGCCGACGTGATCGTGCTGCTGACGCACTCGGGCGCCGCCGTCTCCGACGACTGCGCCGCGATCGCCGCCGACCAGTCGGGCTTCGGCAACCTCGCCGTCAACGCCTCGCCCGAGATCGACGCGATCGTCTCGGCGCACACGCACCAGACGTACGCGTGCGACCTGCCGGTGGCGGGCACCGACCGCACCCGCCCGGTGATCCAGGCGTACGAGTACGGCAAGGCCATGGGCCAGCTGTCGCTCACGTGGGACACGCGCACTGACTCGCTGGCATCCCTCACCGGAACGACGTTCCCGCTCGCGGGCGCTTTCGCTCCGGATGCCGAGATCGAGGCGAAGGTCGCCGGCTACGTCGCACAGGCCGACGTCATCGGCGCGAAGCCGGTCGGCGAGATCAGCGGCGACATCCTGCGCGGCGGAACCCCCTCGGGAGCCGACCGCGGCGTCGAGTCGTCGATGGGCAACTGGGTCGCCGACGTCTACCTGTGGGCGACCTCGGAGAACCCCGCCTACGCCGGGACGAAGGCGCGAATCGCGCTCATGAACCCCGGTGGCCTGCGCGCCGACCTGCTGAAGGGCGACGACGGGGTGGTCACCTACAAGGAGGCCGCTCTCGTGCAGCCCTTCGCCAACACCCTCGTGACGGTGACGCTGACGGGCGAGCAGCTGCGCGGCATCCTGAACGAGCAGTGGAAGGCCGAGGGCGATCGACCGAAGCTGCACCTCGGGGTCTCCGACGGCTTCACGTACACCTACACGCAGGACCCGACGAACCCGCGGGTGGGCTCGGTCGTGTCGATGGCGTACCAGGGCAAGCCGATCGCCGACACCGACACGTTCACGGTCGTGACGAACTCGTTCCTCGCGAACGGCGGCGACGGGTTCCCGACCTTCGCGGCAGGAACCGACCGCACCGACACCGGCCAGATCGACCTCGACGCGACGCTCGCGTACTTCGAGGCGACCCCCGTGGTCGACCCGGCGCCACTCGGGCGGGCCGTGCTCGCCTCGGACGCGACGCCGGGCGAGGACCCCGGCGCCCAGCCGACGCCCGCTCCCGCCGCTCCGGGGCAGCCCACGAACCCCGGCGGCAAGCTCGCGAACACGGGCGCGGAGGCTCCGTGGGGCGTGGCCCTCGCGGGCGGGTTCCTCGTGGTCGCGGGCGGCCTCGCCTTCGCCCTGCGGCGGCGGCGCACGGTCTGACACGCCGAACCGAAGCGGCCCTCACCCTGGCGGGTGGGGGCCGTTTCTGTCCCGGGGGCCGCCGTCAGGCGCGGAGCAGCTGAACCAGAACCCCGGATGCCGCGGACTCGACGCGCCAGACCTGCCCGCTGCCACGCACGGCCGGGGCCGCCTGCGCCGAAACCACCAGGGCCGTGTTCTCGTCGATCGCCACGCCGTCGGTAACGAGGCCCGCGTCGACCGCGGCGACGAGACGCGAAAGGGTGCCCCACTGGGCGGCGTGGACGTCGACGGCGAAGCCGAGGAGTCCGAGGCCCGGGCGCACCTCGAGCTCGCCGAGCTCCTCGGCCGCGTCCTCCACGCAGACCTCGACGCCGCCGCGCAGCCATCCGCCGACGAGCGCACGCTCGGCCGCGATCGCCGCTCCCGCCGAGAAGCCGGCGTACGGCATTCCCCCGGCCACCCGTTCGCGCAGCTCTTCCCGGATGACGCGGAACGCATCGTGGTATGCCGGGGTCAGGCCGCCGCCGACGAAGACGCCGTCGGCCTCGATCGCGGCATCCGTGAAGCTCTCTCCCTCGACGATGGCCTCCACTCGGATGCTTCCCGCGCCTCCGGCCTCGAGGGCGCTGCGGAAACGCGCGACCGAGCTGTCGTCATCGGCCTCGAGTACGAGCAGCATGGCGATGACCGGGTCGCGATCGCCCGCCCGCTCCCGCGCTTCCGCGACGAAGGGCTCCAGCAGGGCACCGCAGCGCGCGACGTCGCGCCCGCCACCGAGAAGATGAACACTCATCCGCTCAGTATCGCGGTCACGCGCCCTACCCTGAACCCCATGAGCTCGACACGGACCACACAACGCCCGGCCACCTCGCGACGCAGCTCGCCGGGGGCGACGTTCTGGGTGCTCAGCGCACTCGGGGTGGTCATGGCCGTCGCGTCATGGCTGTGGTTCGGCATGGCGTTCGAGGAGGAAATGAGCGACCAGCCGAAGGCTCTCTCCGCGGGCACGACGATGGCAGGCTTCGGGTTTCAGTTCGGCACCGTCCCCCTGCTCGTGGCGCACGCCATCGGCGTCCTCACGCTCGGGCTCACGGTGTTCCCGCGGCAACCGCGCACCGGCCGCGGCTGGCGGTACGCGATGGTGAGTGTCGCCGTCGCCTCGCTCATCGGCATGGCCGCCGCGCAGGTGCTCTTCGGCGGTCGACTCTTCCTCATGGGCGCAGGCGCCGCAGACGTCTTCGTCCCCTGATGAGGGCCCGTTCCGCGAGCCGGATCGTCCTGCCGGAGTCGACCCACAAAATCCGGCACGGGCAGCCGCGAACCCGCGCCTCGCCCTCGAACTCCGAAGTATGCCTCACACCTCCGCGAGAGATCGCCCGCGTCAGTACCGCCGCAGCAGCGCCGCGAGCGCCTGACCGCCGCCGATGCACATCGTCACGACCGCGTACTCGATGTTGCGGCGCTGCAGGTCGAGGGCGGCGCGGACCGTCAGGATCGCGCCCGTCGCTCCGACCGGGTGGCCGAGGGCGATCGCGCCGCCGTACGGGTTGACCCTCTCCGGATCGAGGCCGGCGTCGCGGATCACCGCCACCGCTTGCGCCGCGAAGGCCTCGTTGAGCTCGATCACGTCGACGTCGGCGGGGGTGAGCCCGGTCCGCTCCCAGAGCCGCTGCAGGGCGAGGACGGGCGCGTACCCCATGATCTCGGGGTCGACGCCGGCGGTCGTCACGGCCTCGAGGGTCGCGAGACCGGTCAACCCACGGTCGCGCACGTCGTCCTCGCGCATGAGCACGGTCGCCGCGGCACCGTCGTTGATGCCGGAGGAGTTGCCCGCGGTCACCGAGCCGTCCTTCTCGAACGCGGGGCGCAGCCCCGCCAACGCCTCGAGAGTCGTTCCCGGGCGCGGGTGCTCGTCGACCGAGACCTCGACCGGACGCTTGCCGCCGGTCGTCACGGGCACGATCTCTTCGGCGAAGGCCGCGCGGCTGGCATCCAGAGCCGCTCGCCGCTGGCTCTCGACGGCGAAGGCGTCCTGCTCCTCGCGCGAGACTCCGTATCGGGATGCCACGACCTCGGCCGTCGTGCCCATGTGTCGGCCGCTGAAGGGGTCGGTGAGGATCGCGAGCGTCCCGTCGAGGAGCGTCCGGTCGCCGAGACGGGCGTTGCCGCGGGCGCCGTACTCGAGGAACGGCGTGCGCGACATGCTCTCGTCACCGCCGGCGACGGCGACGTCGATGCCACCCCAACGGAGCTCCTGGGCCGCGGACCAGATCGCCTGAAGACCCGAGCCGCAGAGACGGTTAACTGTGAAGGCGGGGACCCGCGTGGGGAGCCCGGCAGCGAGGGCGACGCGACGCGCGTTGTAGGCATCGGGACCGTTCTGCGCGATGCAGCCCATCACGACCTCGTCGACCGCGTCCTTCTCGACGCCCGCGCGGCGGAGAGCCTCGGTCACCGCGATGGCCCCGAGCTCGTACGCGTCGATACCGGAGAGCGAGCCCGAGAACGAGCCGATGGGCGTCCGCGCGCCCGAGACGATGACGATGCGCGATTCTGACACGTGTGCACAGTACGGGAGTGCCGCGCGCCGATCCAGGGGTCGCCTGATCGGGTCTGGTGCATCCGGCACCCTCGCTGCCACACTGACCCCATGCTCGTCACGACGATGAACGATGTCCCCGGCCGTCAGATCACCGAGGTCTTCGGGGAGGTGACCGGCCTCACCGTCCGCGCGCGCAACATCGGCGTGCAGTTCGGCGCCGGCCTCAAGTCGATCTTCGGCGGTGAGCTGCAGGGCCTCACGAAGCAGCTCCAGGAGAGCCGCGACGAGGCCAAGCAGCGCCTCATCGAGGAGGCGCAGGCGCTCGGCGCCGACGCGGTGATCGCCATGCGCTTCGACACGAGCGAGGTGGCGCAGAACTTCCAAGAGGTCGTGGCCTACGGCACGGCGGTGAAGCTGGCCTGACCTCCCGTACGCAGAGGCGCGCCGCAAAGACACATCCGCGATGAAGATGCGTCCGCCACTCGGTCTCTATGAATGCGCCTGAGCCGACGCCCACACTCTCGATGAGAGACCGAAGATGTCGATGAATCCCACCGCGCTGGTTTCGTCGAACCGGCAACTCGAACCGTAGGTGACGAGGTCGTGCCGGTACAACGAGTTCTTTGAGCTCCGTGTCACGACTCGCGCGGATCCGCGGTGGAGGCGCACCCCGATCACCCCCGTCACGTTGCGTTGCGTTGCCTCGACGAACGCGGAAAACGCCTCTCGAAGCGGGCCGTGCCAGAAGCCTTCGTAGATCAGGTGCGCATACGCGATATCGATCATGTGCTTCTGAGACAGCACATCGGGCGGGAGCGTGAGGTTCTCGAGCTCGGCGTGGGCGAGGAGAAGGACAGAGACGCCCGGCGCTTCGTAGAGTTCGCGGGACTTCACTCCCACGACACGGTTCTCGATCATGTCGATGCGCCCGACACCATGGCGGCCGGCGATTCGGTTCAACTCCTGCACCAGGTCGACTGGTTCGTACGCTCGCCCGTCGATGCTGTCCGGGATGCCATGGGTGAAGCCGATTGAGACGTAATCGGCCGCGTCCGGGGTGTCATCCGGACCGGCCGTCATCGCCCACACTTCTTCGGTGGGCTCCCAGAGCAGATCCTCGATGGGGCCCGCTTCGATGTTGCGCCCCAGCACGTTCAGGTCGATTGCCCACGGACGCTCTTTCGTCACGTGCGGGGCGATGCCGTGCGCTTCCGAGAAGGCGATGGTCTCCGAACGGGAAAAAGGCCACTCGCGCGCCGGTGCGAGTATATGGAGGCTCGGATCGAGGAGTTGTACGGCCATGTCCATGCGGATCTGGTCGTTTCCCTTCCCGGTAGCACCGTGAGCGACCGAGCCACAGCCGTATGCCCGCGCGGTCTCGACCAGGAGCTCCCCGATGAGAGGTCTTCCCAGTGCCGACGAAAGTGGGTAGTGGCGGTCGTACATCGCGTTCGCCTTCAGCGCGGTGAAGCCGAAGTCAACAACGAATCTCTCGCGTACGTCCAAGACGATCGACTCGTCGGCCCCGGCCGCGATCGCCTTCTGCTGCAAAACGGAGAGCTCTTCCCCCCTGCCCGAGATCCGCGGCCATGGCAACGATGTATTCACATCCCATCTGATGGCGCAGGTACGGAATGCATGCGGTCGTGTCGACACCGCCCGAGTACGCCAGGACTACACGCTTCTTGTCTCTCATTGGTCCGTCTCCTTCTTAACGGGTCGGTCGTCCGATAAACCGGGCAAGGGAATCAGGGAACGGTTACGGGCACGCGCTGCTTCCGCGGCGGCACGGACCGACGCGGGCGCCGTCCCACCCGGCGAGGTGCGACTGGCCAGGGAGTGTTGCAGCGTCAACACCTCATCCGGCAGATCACCGAAGACGGGCGCGAAGGCTCGGATCCACGCCGGATCCGCCTCGTGGAGCTGCTGGCCGCGCTCACTCAAAGACCGCACGAGTTGAGCGACCGACAGATGCGCCTCCCGGAACGGCAACCCGTGTCGAACGACCAGCCAATCGGCGACATCCGTAGCCAGAGTGTTCCCCACCGTCGCGTCAGCCGCCATTCGAGCGGTGTCGACGGTCAGGCCGCTCATCAACGCAATGGCACTGCGCAAGCTGACGTCCAGCGTGTCAACCGTGTCGAACAGCGCTTCCTTGTCCTCCTGGAGATCACGACCGTACGACAGCGGAAGTCCCTTGAGGACCGTGAGGAGGGCGACGAGGTTGCCGATGACGCGACCGCTCTTGGCGCGAATGAGCTCGGCGACATCCGGATTCCTCTTCTGCGGCATGATCGACGAGCCTGCCGCCAGTTCTGCGGGCAACCGGACGTATCCGAATTGTGCCGTCGACCACAGCACGAGCTCCTCGCCGAGTCGCGAGAGGTGCGTCGCCAATATGGATCCGGTCGCCAGCACGTCGAGCATGAAGTCGCGATCCGAGACGGCATCCATGGAGTTGCACATGGGGGAGGAGAAGCCCAGTGCTTCCGCGGTGAAGAAGGGGTCGATCGCGTGGCTCGTGCCCGCAAGGGCTGCCGCCCCGAGCGGGGACTCATCAGCCCGCGCGTGGGCTGAGCGCATTCGATCTCGGTCGCGCAGGAACATCTCCACGTACGCGAGCAGATGGTGACCGAAGCTGACCGGCTGAGCCGCTTGGAGATGAGTGAATCCCGGCATGGCGACCTCCGCGAACTCAGCCGCTCGCAGCGAGAGTGTGTCGATGAGCAACGCCAGGTGCCGGTCCAGCCGAGCCTCGGCCCTTCGCACCCACATCTTCGCGTCCAGGGCGACCTGATCGTTGCGAGAACGGGCCGTGTGAAGACGCCCTGCGACAGGGCCGATCAGTTGACGGAGTTGATCTTCGACGTTCATATGGACGTCTTCGAGCGACGGGTCCAGGCGAAGCTCACCGGCCCGCGCCTGGGCTTCGAGAGCGCGCAGACCGGCGAGGATCTCGGCGGCGTCTTGCGCGGGCAGTGCACCGACGTGACCCAGCATCCTGACGTGGGCGATGGATCCCTCGATGTCCTCCTCGATCAGCCGATAGTCGAATCGAACGGACGAGTTGATCTCCGTTAGGAGATCCGACGGGCCCTCTCCGAAGAGATTGCCCCACACATTCATATCGGGCACGTTCAAGCTAGCGGCCATCTCAGTTCTCAATTCCTCGAACATGGGCCAGCACGGCAATCTTGAACTGGAAATCGCACTGGAGCGATGTCGCCTTCCTGCGTATCTCTTGCCTTCTGTAGCTTTCGGCCCTCCACTGCAGCGGATAGAGCGCCTTAATGAAGACCTTGCGAGGCCACGATTTCTCCGCGAAGGCGGCCTCGTCCGCATACGTGTCGAATCCCAAGCGCAGAACGATGCGTTCCATGGAGCCCTGGCAGTAAAACAGGATTGCCTTACGGCGCAGGTGCTCGATGTGCTCCGCGACATACTTCACGAGCCGGGCACCGACCCCGTGACCCCGCCATTCGGGCAAGACCAGCACGACCGCAATCTCGGACCAGCCCGGCAGAAGGTGATGAACGAGGGCGACCCCTATTAGCGCCCCGGTCGTCGAGTCAGCGCAGACGACGACATCACGCGTCGACATCCATTCCTCCACGGAGTATCCCGTGATGGTCGTCTCGTCTTTGATCAGTTCGACGACGACCTTGGCTTCTTCGTAGTCGAGATGCCGATGGATCATCACCGTCCTGTCATCGATGGGTTCCGCTCGTTTCTCTGCGGGGTAGTTTTCTGGCAACAACGGAGATCCTTACGAGTTGATACTGATGACGAAGACGGAGGCTGCCGCGAGCACGAGTCCCAGGGTCTGCCACCAGGCAACTCGTTCGCGGAGTATGCAGATGGCGAGGATGACCGTCACCGCCGGGTACAGCGCGATCACGGCGCTTCCCAGCGAGAGTGTGCCCTCTTGAAACGCGAAGAGCATCGCGGTGTTCGCGACCACGTCGAGGGCGCCCACCGTGACGGCCCCCGCCAGGGCTATCCCGCGGGGCGGGCGTACCTGACGCGACGCCACCGCCGCGGCCAAGATGACGACGGTCGCGGTCGACCGCGCGGCGACGAGGGGCCACAGGCCGGTTCCCGAAGCGATCTGACCCGTGAAGATGAAGCTGAATCCGAAGGCAAAGCCGGCGGCTGCCGTCACCAGCAGGATGCGCAACGTCATTCGACGCCCGTCGGATTCGGTTCGCCGAGGCTCCTTGCTCACGAGAAGAACCGCCACGATCGCGACGGCGACCCCCACCATCGCCACCACCGAGTTGCGCTCGCCCTGAAGGATGCCCACCGAGACGGGAAGGATGGTCACGATCACCGCGGTCAGCGGGGAGACGACGCTCATCGGGCCATGTGCCAGAGCCCAGTAGAACGACCACATCGCCGCCGCCATCACCGCCCCTGAGGCTGCACCCCACACGAGCGACTCGAGCGTAGGCTCTCCGCCCACGATGCAGGCGAGGAGAACGATCAAGGCCGCAGACACGGGGTACGAGATGAGGACGATCTGCAGTGCGGGAGCGCGACGCGAGGCCGCGCCGCCCACGAAATCGCTCAGACCGAATGCACCGCTCGATACGAGCGCCCACAGGACAGGGTTCATCATTCAACTCTCCGGGAGGGGCTTGAGGCCGGATGGGCTCGGCCGCGACGCTGACCGATCGGGTACCGATCGCGAGGCAGGTCTAACGGTAGAAGTAAGCACTGTGGTTACTCAACGGACAGATGTACGACATTGTGCATAGTCTCTGAACGGAATGCGGAGTCGTATTAAGCTGATCGTCATGCCGGATGCAATCGACCACAAGTTGATCTCACTGCTACGCGCAGATGCGCGAACCCCCGTCGCGGAGTTGGCAAGACAGGTCGGAGTGAACCGCTCGACGGTCACCTCACGGATCGACAGAATGGTCTCGGACGGCGTAATCGAAGCGTTCACCGTGCGGTTGGGCAATGACGTGGACCGCAACGCCATCCGAGGGGTGTCGATGGTGTCCATCTCCCCCAATCAGGGCAAGGCGGTCATCCGATCGATCCGCGGTTTCCCCGACGTCGATGAGCTTCATTCAACGATCGGCGAGTGGGATCTCGTCGTTCATCTCCGCTCGTCGACCCTGTCCGATTTCGATACCGCCCTCGAACGCATCCGCGCCGTTCCGGGCGTCACCGACACGCGCACGAGCCTGCTCTTCAACTCATTGACGAGCCACTAGAGCGCGTCAGACCGCCGGCCGCGCCTCAAGTCTCCGACCCCACGACTCCAGGGTCGTGGGGATGGATGCCAGGGTCGCGATCGCCCCGTCACGGTCGGCGCGCGCGAGGGTGAGACCGGCCACCACGAGCGAGGCGCAGACCGCGGCGAGGGCGTCGACGGCATCCGGAGTCAGATCGGGGCGACGGTCGGCGACGGCGGCGCGGATCGCGGCGCGCATCTCGGCCGCGTAATCCGACACGAGGGTGCGGACGTCGGCGTGGTCGGACGCGAGCGGCGAGGATCCTGCGTTCAAGAGCAGGCAGCCGAGGCGGGCCCGCGGGGTGTCGGCGGCGATCCCGGCGGCCATCTCGGCGACGTACGCTTCGAGCGCGCCCGGGTCTCCCCCGCCCAGGGGGCGCAGACGCGTGCGGACGACGTCGTCGAGGTAGGCGGCGAGCACCGCGTCGAAGAGTCCGCGCTTGCTCCCGAAGGCGTTGTAGATGCTCGAGCGAGTGAGGCCCGTGGCCTCTTCGAGCTCGGCGATGCCGGTCTCGGCGTAGCCGCGCCGCCAGAACACGTCGCGCGCGGCGTCGATGACGGCGGAGCGTTCGAAGCTCGGCATCCTGCCCATGTTCTCTCCCCGTACCCCTTGCTGGTGCCGGACCCTTCGACA
>NZ_JARHXC010000211.1:0-13847 GCF_029222405.1 Microbacterium sp. Kw_RZR3
GCGACGGCGACCCGGTGCCGCTCAGCTGGAAGCCGCGCGAGATGTACCTCACGCTCGACGTAGACACCCGGCTGCAGACGAAGCCACGGCCCCGCTTTCGACGCGAGAGACAGAACGCTCGCAGGCACACCACGAGAGAGCAACTGCTCGCGGGAGTACATCCCGGAACCGAGGCCCCACCACAGCTGCTCCGATCGCATTCCCCGATGCTCTGGCATCCTGATGCACGCCCGCTCGCCTGCGGTCGGGATCCGTGGACAGCCGGCTCCCGCCGCCGCCTGTGCAGGAACCCTTTCCGCACCCCCGTCCCTCGCCGAGATGACCGTCGTTCGCCGAGAAGACCCGCCATGACGGCGAAACCCAGGTCATCTCGTGAAACGCCGGTCATCTCGCGACACCGCCGCGACCGGCCACCCACCCGATCAGGAAACGCGCGGGGCCGGGAGCAGCGCCTGGGTCATGCGCACGATGCGCGTGGGCGTCCGGGCGCCGAGCCACACGGTGCAGACCGGAGACTCCCCGCACGCCCACTCGGCGCACCAGGCGTGGATCGCCTGCGCCAAACGCTCGCCACGCGGACGGATCCGGCCGCCGACCGAACGATCGAGCCAGCTCACCCGCGCGTCGCCCGCGTCGAACGGCTCGATCTCCCGCACCCCCGACATCTCGATCGCGATCGTCACGTGCGCCGCGGGCGACAGCGCGGCAGCGATCCGCCGCATCTCGGGCAGATTCCTCGCGTCGCCGCCCAAGAGCACGGCCCCCTCGAGCTCGCACCAGCATCCACCGTCGGGGCGACGGAGGTGCTCGGCATCCGGAGTCATGACCTCAACTTAGGTCACCCTTACTTCGATGACAAGACCCCGGATGCCGACGCGCCGAGCGTCACACGAGATCCGCCGTCGAGCGGGGTTAGGGTCGAACGCATGTCCCCCGAGCTCGTCGCCTCCCGCAGCGCCGACCTCGACGCCCGGATCGTCGCAGATTCGCGTGATCGCGTCGCCTGGATCCGCGCGCGTTCGCGCGGGATCACCGCGACCGACGTCGCCACCCTGACCAGCCCGAACGCGATCGCGCGCGCAGCGGATGCCAAGCTCATGGGCTCGAACTTCTCGGGCAATGCCTTCACCGCGCACGGCCGTCGGCGCGAGCCCGAGATCGCCGCGTGGGTGGCCGCGACGCACGGCATCCAACCTTCGTCAGCCCTGTACCACGCGGTCGTCGAGAAGCGGCACCTGGCCACTCCCGACGGCGTCGTCGTCGACGGCGAGGGGCGCGTCGTGCTGGCCGAGATCAAGACGACCAACAAGGCCTGGCGCTCGATCCCCCGCACGTACATGCGGCAGATCTGGTGGCAGCAACACGTCCTCGGCGCGGAGCGGACCCTCGTGGCGTGGGAACAGCACGACGGATTCGTGCCCCTGCACGATGAGCCGCGCTGCCAGTGGATCGACCGCGACGAGCGGGAGATCGCCAAACTCGTGGGACTCGCGACCTCGCTCATCGACGAGCTCTACCGCCGCACCATGCAGGCGCGCCAGCCGGCCCCGGCTCGACAGGAACCCACGGAGAGGTATCGCGCCCTCGCGCTCCTTGATTAATAGTTGACGCAAGTCAAACATCAGGCGTATCGTTGACATCAGTCAACTAATCGCGCCACCGTCGTCGCGGCATCCGTCCCCCTTTTCGTGGAGTTCCGCATGACCACCTCTTCTCCCGAGACCACCGCCGCACGGCGCGTGCTCCCGGCCCTCATCGGGCTGCTGCTCGGCACATTCGTGTCGATGCTCGCCTCGACCGTCGTCTCGACGTCGCTACCGGTCATCGTGCACGACCTGTCCGGCGACCAGAACGCCTACACCTGGGTGATCACGGCCACCCTGCTCACCACGGCGATCTCGACCCCCATCTGGGGAAAGCTCGCCGACCTGTTCAACCGCAAGGTGCTCATCCAGGTCGCCATCGCGATCTTCGTGCTCGCCACCGCCGCGGCAGGATTCTCGCAGAACACCGACATGCTCATCGCCTTCCGCGCGGTGCAGGGCCTCGGCGCCGGCGGCCTGGCCGCCCTCAGCCAGGTGATCATGGCCGACATCATCAGCCCCCGTGAGCGCGGTCGCTACATGGGCCTGTTCGGTGCGGTCATGGCCGTCGCCACCGTCGGCGGTCCGCTCCTCGGCGGTGTCATCACCGACGCGTTCGGCTGGCGCTGGAACTTCTTCGTCGCGCTCCCCTTCGCCGTCGCCGCCCTCCTGATCCAGCAGCGCACGCTGCACCTGCCTGCACGCGCGAAGCGGAAGGTCAGGATCGACTACCTCGGCATCGTGCTGCTCTCGACCGCGGTCTCGCTCATCCTCGTCTGGGTCACCAACGCCGGGAAGTCCTTCGACTGGGCCAGCACCGAGACCATGCTGATGGTCGGCGGCGCCGTCATCGCCGCGATCCTGTTCGTCGTCGTCGAGCTGCGCTCCTCCGAGCCGCTCGTGCCGCTCACCCTGTTCCGGGATGCCACCTTCACCCTCGCCACGATCGCCTCGATCGCGACGGGTCTGGCGATGTTCGGCACCTCGGTATTCCTGAGCCAGTACATGCAGATGGCGCGCGGCGCCACGCCCACCGAAGCCGGCGTCATGACGATCCCCATGATCGGCGGCCTCCTGGTCTCGTCGATCGTCGTGGGCGCGCTCATCTCCCGCTTCGGCCGCTGGAAGCCGTTCCTCATCGCCGGCGGGGTGCTCCTGATCGCCGGGTCGTACCTGCTGTCGACGATCCACTACGACACGAACTTCACCCTCGTCTCGATCTACATGTTCCTGCTCGGCGCGGGCGTCGGCATGACGATGCAGAACCTCGTCCTCGTTGTGCAGAACACCGCGAACCCCACCCAGATGGGCGCAGCCAGCTCGGGCGTGACGTTCTTCCGCAGCCTCGGCGGCACGATCGGCGTCTCGGTCATGGGAGCCGCGCTCGCCAGCATGGCCACGAGCCTGTTCACCGACCGGGCCGAAGACCTCAAGGCCGCCATCATGGGCCTCGGCGCGAACGGCGCATCCGTCGCCCAGTCCCTGCAGTCGGGCACCATCCCGCAGGTGTCGACGCTGCCCGACAGCGTGCGCGTCATCGTCGAGGACATCTACGCCCAGTCGATCGCCCACTCGTTCCTGATCGCGGTGCCGGTCGCCGTGGTCAGCCTCATCGCGATCCTCTTCCTGCCGAACCGTCCGCTGACCCGCATGACGACCACCGAGCGCGTGGCGGCGAGCGAGGCGGACTTCGCCACCGTGTCGGTTCCGGCGGGCATGTCGACGCTGGCCGCGACCGGTGCGGTGCCGACTGAGGATGCCACTCCCTCCCGCCGCGCACGCCGCGAGGCTCAGATGCGAGAGGATGTCTGACGTGACGAGCGAACCGAACGACGAGCGCCGTGAGGCTGTGCAGGCCCTGGAGGCGTCGTTTTCGGAGCTCATGACCGTGTTCCGCCGCTTCGTCTCCGAGGCGGCGGAACGCGTGAGTCCCGGGATGCTCCCCGCGACCTTCAAGGCCCTGTCGGTCGTGAGTCGCTTCGGACCGCTCACCCTCTCCGCCCTGGCCGAGCGACTGACCGCGGACAAGGGGTTCCTGAGCCGGGCGATCAGCGAGCTCGAGGACCTGGGTCTGGTGACGCGGGCCCCCGACCCCAACGACGGACGCTCCCGCCTGATCTCGGTCACGGAGTTGGGTCACCAGCGCCTCGCCGACGCCCGCGCTCCGCACGAGAGCAGACTGTTCGAGGCGTTGGCGGACTGGTCGGTCGACGACATCCAACACCTCTCGACGCTGCTGCACGCCCTCGCCGTCGGCGAGGTCCCCGCGAGCGACTGAGCGCCGCACGCCCGTTCGGGCCGACCGCGCGTTCGCTGCGAGCGGCCCGGCTTTCGCTGAGTGTGCGAAACACCCGGATGTCTTTTCGGTGTCTTTTCGGATCGCCCGGGTGTCGTGGACACTCGAGCGGCGCGTTCACGCCCGCCGCGCGCTCTCGGAGGCCCGAGGAGCAGACGCCCGCGGCGTGGGCAGACCGCACAACGCCCCGGCCAGGCGCTGAACGGCCCGTCGCGACACGGTGACCGAGGTGTAACACCGCGGAGACAATCGCGCGATTGACTGGGGGAACCGCGGCGGTGCCGCCGCCCGTACGCGAGAGAGAGCGCCCGATGAGATTCCGATCGACGCGTCCCGAGACGAGCATCGACCCCGCCCCCGCGGTCCCCGACACGATGCGGGCGGTCGTCTTCGATGCTCCCGGCGCCGCCGACGCGCTGCGGGTCGCCGAGATCGCGGTCCCGACACCCGTGCTCAGCGAGGTGCTCATCCGGGTGGTCGCCGCCGGCATCAACCCCATCGACGCCAAGACCCGCGCGGGCCGCGGAATGTCGGGCGCGATCGACGCGTGGCCGTCCGTTCTCGGGCTCGACGTGTCCGGAGTCGTCGTGAAGGCCCCGTTCGACGCGCACCCCTTCCCCGTCGGCACGGAGGTGTACGGCATGGCCGCGGTCCCCCGCACGCCCGGCGGTTACGCCGAGTACGCCGTGGTCCCCACCCTGTCGCTCGCGCGCAAGCCCGCCGCCCTGTCGTACGTCGAGGCCGCGGGCGTCCCGGTCGCCGCGCTCACCGCGTGGGGCCTCGTGGTCGAGACCGCTCTCGCCCACCAGGGTCAGCGCATCCTCGTGCACGCCGGAAGCGGCGGAGTGGGGCACTTCGCGGTCCAGTTCGCCGCGTACTTCGGCGCACACGTCATCGCCACGGGGTCTCCCCACAACCTCGACTGGCTGCGCGACCTCGGCGCCGCCGAAGTCGTGGACTACACGTCGACCCGCTTCGAAGACGTCGTGGCCGACGTCGACGTCGTCATCGACCTCATCGGCAACGTCGCCGACGAGACGGGAACGCGATCGCTCGAGGTGCTGCGTCCCGGCGGTCTGCTGATCGAGGTGCCGACCGGCGCCTGGCCGGGATTCCGCGAGGCGGCCTCGGCGCGTGGCATCCGGTCCACCGATTACAAGACGATCCCCGACGGCGCAGCGCTCGCCACGATCGGTCGCCTGATCGACTCCGGTGCCGTGCGCGTGTTCATCGACCGGGTCTTCGACCTCGATGACGCAGCCGCCGCGCATACCGAGCTCGAGCGCGGACACACCCGCGGCAAGATCGTGCTGCACGTCAGCGACGACTGACTCAGCCGTTCGCGAGCACCCGGCGTCCTTCCTCGACGACCTCCTCCGCGATGTCGTCGAGGAGGGAGGACGTGAGATTCCACTGCTGCCAGAACAGCGGCACGTCGATCGGATCGTCCCCGAGGCGCACCAGCGTGCCCTCGGCCAGGCCGGCGGCCGACTGGAAGCGCGGCAGCAGCCCCCATCCGAGGCCCAACTCGACGGCGGTGGCGAAGTCCTGGGATGCCGGAACCCGGTGCCGCGGCGGGGCCCCCGCCGCCACTCCCCGACGCACCAACCACTGCGTCTGCAGGTCGTCGCGACGGTCGAAGTCCACCACGGGCGCGTCCGCCAGCGAGGCCGCATCGACCCCGTCGGCGAACCAGCGTGCCGCGAACGACACCGTCGCCACCGCTTCGTATCTGAGGACGCCGAGCCGACGCACGCGGCATCCCGCAACCGGGGTCTCACGCGAGGTGACCGCCGCCATCACCGTGCCCGCCTCGAGGAGGCCCGCGGTGAAATCCTGGTCGTCGCGGTGCAGATCGAACACGACCGGTCGATGGGCCGCCACGCGCGCCAGCGGCGGCAGGAACCACGTGGCGAGCGAGTCGGCGTTCACCGCGAGCGGGACGGATGCCACGGCCCCGTCCTCCGTTCCGATCGCCGCGAGCGCATCGTGTTCGAGGAGCGCGAGTTGGCGCGCGAGACGCACCACGGCGTCGCCGGCCTCGGTCGTGCGGACCGGCTTCGAGCGGACCAGCACCACGCGACCGAGCTGATCCTCAAGCGCGCGGAGGCGCTGACTCACCGCGGACGGAGTGACGTGCAGGCGGCGGGCCGCGGCATCCAGGGTTCCCTCCTCGACGACGACGGCCAGCGTGCGGGCGAGATCGAGGGGAATCGACATGAAGCGATGCTAATGGCCCATCAGAATCCTGAGCTGGGCTTTCGTTCCGCGCACCCCTATCGTCGGAGCGTGCTCGCTCCCCTGCTCGCCGGTCTCGGCCTCGGCTTCTCGCTCATCGTCGCCATCGGCGCGCAGAATCTGTTCGTCCTGCGCCAGGGTGTTCGACGTGAGCACCTGTTCGCCGTCGTCGCCGTCTGCGCGGTCTCGGACGCGATCCTCATCCTCCTCGGCGTCTCGGGAATCGGGCTCGTGCTGCAGGCGGTCCCCTGGCTCATCGTGGTCGTGCGCTGGGCCGGTGCCGCATTCCTCGTCGGATACGGCGTCCTCGCCGCTCGGCGGGCCGTGCGTCCGAGCGGCGAGACGCTGCGCATCGACACCGCCGCGTCCCCGTCGATTCCGGATGCCGGAGCCACGATCGTGCAGACCCGCCCGGCCCGCACGACCCTCGTCGCAACCGTGCTGACCTGTCTCGCCCTCACCTGGCTGAACCCGCACGTCTACCTCGACACGGTGTTCCTGCTCGGCTCGGTCGCGTCCACTCACGGTGACGGGCGGTGGGCGTTCACGCTCGGCGCGTGCGTGGCGAGCCTCGTGTGGTTCTCGGGCCTGGGCTTCGGTGCCCGCTTCCTCGGGCGATGGCTCGATACGCCGCGCGCGTGGCGCATCCTCGACGCGATCATCGCCGTGGTCATGTTCGCGCTCGCGCTCTCGCTCGTGCTCCCGCACTGAGCGGCGATCGCGTCCGTTCCACCATCGCCAGGTTCAGGGCGGTTCGCGCGCCCCGACGTGACGAACGCGCCCCGAGCTGCCGGAGGCTCGGCGACGAGAATGGACCCATGCGAAAAGTGACCATCACGGTGCACGGACGGGTGCAGGGTGTCGGGTTCCGGTATGCCCTGCGCGAGGAGGCGCAGCGCGCGGGCCTGCGAGGGTGGGTCCGCAACCGACGCGACGGCACGGTCGAGGCTCTGCTGTCGGGCGATCCGGCGATCGTGGAGGACGTCCTCGCGTGGGCGCATCACGGCCCACCGTCGGCCGCGGTCGATCGGGTCGAGGTCGCGGTCAGCTCCGAGACGGCCCCCGACGCCTTCGAGATCCGCGCGACCGTCTGACCCGCGCGGTCACCTAGCCAGGCAGCCCCGCGCGGAGTTCCGCGAGCACCTCGGACGCGTCGTCGAGACGCGCGAGACCCGCGGACTGCCCCGCCCACAGCGACACCAGGTCGTGCTCGCCCGCCGCAGCCGCCGCGGCGCGGAACACCCCGGTCAGCCAGTTCTGTGCGGGGAACGGCGCGATCATCCCCGTGGCCTCGAGGTCGCGCATCGCGCGGTTCGGGATGCCGCGCGCCAGGCGTCCGCTCATCGCTCGCGTCAGCACCGTGTCGACGTCGGCCGCCGCAGCGATCGCGTCCCGGTGACCCGGGGTCGCGGCCGACCGCCGGGTGCGCAGGAACGCGGTCCCGACCTGCACTCCGGCCGCACCGAGCGCCAGGGCCGCCGCCACCCCGCGTCGGTCGGCGATCCCCCCGGCCGCGATCACGGGAACGTCCACCGCGTCGACGACCTGCGGGATCAGCGCGAACGTGCCGACGAGCGACTGCGCGGGGTCCCGCAGGAACGACACGCGATGCCCGCCCGCTTCCGCTCCGGTCGCGACCACCGCGTCGACCCCCGCCGCATCGAGGGCGACCGCTTCGGCGACCGAGGTGGCCGTACCGAGGACGCGGATGCCGAGGTCCCTCGCGCGAGCCAGGGTGGCGGCATCCGGAACCCCGAACACGACGCTCAACACGTCGGGTCGCGCGGCGAACACGGCGTCGAGCTGCTCGTCGAGGGGCGGAAGGAAGGATGCCGGGGGCACGGGTGGCGCGACACCCGCGGCCGCGTACAGGGGCGCCGCACCGCGGAGGAAGGGGTCGACGTCGACGTCGTCGGGGGTGACCTCGTCGCCGCGCGGGAGCCAGAGGTTCACCGCGATCGGCCCCGATGTCGCCGCCCGTAGAGCAGCGATCGTGTCGTGGATGCGGTCGGCCGTGTATCCGTACAAACCGTACGAGCCGAGGCCGCCGCTGTCGCTGACCGCCGCGGTCAGAGCGACCGAGGAGAGGCCGCCGAAAGGACCGAGGACGATCGGGACGTCGATGCCGAGCAGGTTCTCGAGGCGCATGCTCCGACGCTACCCGGGCCGACGCGCGTCCGCTTCGGCGGAGCCAGCCCCGCGATCGCGCGACGAGGCGACCGCGGCGACGGGCCGGCGTCAGGCGGGATCGGGGCCGTCGAGGGGGCGCAGCAGGCGGTTGAGGAAGCGCTGCGTGCGCTCCTTCTTCGGCTGGCGCAGCAGCTCCGATGGCGCACCGCGCTCCACGATCACGCCCTCGTCGAAGAACAGGACCTCGTCGGCGACCTCGCGCGCGAAACCGAGCTCGTGAGTGACGATGACCATCGTCCAGCCCTCGTTCGCGAGCTCGTGCAGCACGGTCAGCACCTCGCCGACGAGTTCGGGGTCGAGAGCACTGGTGGGCTCGTCGAAGAGCAGCAGCTGCGGCTGAAGCGCCAGGGCGCGCACGATGCCGACGCGCTGCTGCTGTCCGCCGGAGAGTTCCGAGGGGTACGCGTCGCGCTTCTCGGTCAGTCCGACGCGGTCGAGCAGCGTCACGGCGCGCGCGACGGCCTCCGCTCGCGGGACACCGTGCGCCTGCACCGGCCCCTCGATCACGTTCTGCAAGACCGTGAGGTGCGGGAAGAGGTTGTGGTGCTGGAAGACCATCGCCGAACGGTCGCGCAGAGCCATGCGATCGGCTTTGCTCACACGTCCCGCGAAGTCGACGCTCGGTCCTCCGTCGAACGCCACGACACCGGCATCCGGAGTCTCCAAGCCGTTGAGGCAACGCAGAACCGTCGTCTTGCCGGAGCCCGAGGGGCCGATCAGCACGAGCACGTCGCCGCGGCGCACCTCGAGGTCGACGCCGTCGAGCACGCGGTTGGCGCCGAAGCTCTTCTTGAGGCCCGTGACCTGCAGCAGAGGAGTCTCAGTGGGCGACATGGCGGTCCAATCTCTTCTCGAGCGCGTTCTGCCCGAACGACAGCACCAGGCAGAACAGCCAGTAGATCAGAGCCGCCTCGAGGTAGACGGCCATGAACTCGTACGAGAACGCGGCGATGTTCTGCGCCTGACGGAACAGCTCCGAGACGAGGATGAGGGATGCCAGCGAGCTGTCCTTCACGAGCGAGATGAACGTGTTCGACAGCGGAGGCACCGAGACGCGAGCCGCCTGCGGGAGGATGATGCGCGTCAGCGTCTTGCGCGGCGAGAGCCCCACGGTGTGAGCGGCCTCCCATTGCCCGCGCGGGACCGACAGGATCGCGGCGCGGATGACCTCGGCGGCGTACCCGCCGACGTTCAGCGAGAACGCGATGACGGCCGCGGGGAACGGGTCGATGGTGACGCCGACCGCGGGCAGGCCGTAGAAGATCACGAACAGCTGCACGAGCAGCGGCGTGCCACGGATGATCGAGATGTAGAACCGGGCGAAGCCGGAGAGCACGACGTTGCGAGACAGCCGGAGCAACGCCATGAGAAGCGCGATGACGAGGCCGATCGCGAACGAGGCCAGCGACAGGGGGATGGTTCCCCGCAGTCCCGCCAGCACCATCGGCCAGAACGAGTCGAGCATCAACGACCAGACGTCGTTCATGGGCCTCCTTCTTCACACGGGCGGGGCGCCCGCTTCACACGGGCGCGTGCCCGGGATCCATCACGCGGGGGCGGACCGCCCCGCTCCACGCTAGAGGTGAGGAGAGGGCGGTCCGCGGGGCTTTACAGCGCGTGCTTACTGGGTGACGTCCTCACCGAAGTACTTCTGGCTGATCTCCGCGAGCGTGCCGTCGGCGCGAAGCTCCTCGAGAGCACCGTTCACGGCCTCCGCGAGCTTGTCCTGGCCCTTCTTGAACGCGAAGGCGCTCTCGGACGTGTCGTCGGTCTGGGCCGCGATCTTCAGGCCCGTGGGGCTGTTCGTCTTCTCGTAGTCGAGGTAGGTCAGCTGGTCGTTGATCGTGGCATCCACACGACCCTGCTTGAGCAGGGCGACGGCCTGAGCCCAGCCCTCGACGGCCTCGACCTGCGCGCCGCTCTGGGTCGCGAGCTCGTACCAGTTGCTCGTGAGCGACTGGGCGGTGGTCTTGCCCGCGAGGTCGGCGAAGCTCGAGATCGAGGTGTCGCCCTCCGTGGTCACGATGACGCCGCGCGAGACGGTGTACGGGTCGCTGAAGGTGTACTTCTGCTGACGTTCCGGGTTGATCGACACCTGGTTCGCGATGACGTCGAAGCGCCCGGCATCCAGGCCCGCGAAGATCGCGTCCCACTGCGTCTCCTGGAATTTCACCTCGAGGCCGAGCTTGTCGCCCACGGCCTTCGCGATCTCGACGTCGAAGCCGGTCAGGTCACCCGCGCCCTCGTGGAACGAGAACGGGCGGTAGGTGCCCTCGGTCGCGACCGTCAGGGTGCCGTCCGAGACGAGGCCGTACTCCGATCCCGCACCGGGGGTCGCTCCAGAAGTCGTGCCGCCGCTGCAGGCGGTCAGCGCGAGGGCGCTCAGACCCAGGGTGGCGGCGAGGACGGTCAAACGGCGACGGGGCATAGCTGTTCCTTGGTGGTGGGGTTGGGGGGTGAGGCGCGAGAGCGCCTTCCAGCACAACACGGAGCGCAGTGGGAGTCTTCCCGGATGACGTCGTGTTGCACGTCCGTGCAGCTGCGGAGTGCTGCTGACACGCGGAAGCCCCGCCGGCGCGAGGCGCAGCGGGGCTTCCGGTGACGGTCGTCAGACGAGGACGTTGACGTCCAGCGGGATGCCGGGACCGAACGTGGTCGAGACAGCGCCCTTCTGGATGTAACGGCCCTTCGAGCTCGACGGCTTGAGGCGGACGATCTCCTCGAGCGCGGCCTTCAGGTTCTCGTCGAGCTGCTCGGCCGAGAACGACGCCTTGCCGACCACGAAGTGGACGTTGGCGTGCTTGTCGACGCGGAACTCGATCTTTCCGCCCTTGATCTCCTCGACGGCCTTGGCCGGGTTGGGGGTCACGGTGCCGGTCTTGGGGTTCGGCATGAGGCCGCGGGGTCCGAGGACCTTACCGAGGCGACCGACCTGGCCCATGAGCTCGGGCGTGGCGACGGCCGCGTCGAACGCGGTGTAACCGCCGGCGACCTTCTCGATGAGCTCGGTGCCACCGACCTCGTCGGCGCCGGCGGCGAGAGCCGCCTCGGCCGCGGGGCCGTTGGCGAAGACGATGACGCGCGCGGTCTTACCCGTGCCGTGGGGCAGGATGACCGTGCCGCGGACCATCTGGTCGGCCTTGCGGGGGTCGACCGAGAGCTTCAGCGCGACCTCGACGGTCGAGTCGAACTTCTTCGAGCCGGTCTCCTTCGCGAGGGCGACGGCCTCGGTCGGGGTGTAGAACGTGTCGGGCGCGACCTTCTCAGCGGCGGCCCGGTATGCCTTGGACTTGGTAGCCATTGTTATCTCCCTCAGTCCTCAACCGTGATGCCCATGGAACGGGCGGTGCCGGCGATGATCTTCGAGGCGGCCTCGATGTCGTTCGCGTTCAGGTCGGGCTGCTTGGTCTCGGCGATCTGACGCACCTGCTCCTTGGTGAGCTTGCCCACCTTGGTCGTGTGCGGGGTGGCGGAGCCCTTCTGCAGGCCGGCGGCCTTCTTGATGAGCTCGGCCGCGGGGGGCGTCTTCAGGATGAACGTGAAGCTGCGGTCCTCGTACACCGTGATCTCGACGGGGATCACGTTGCCGCGCTGCGACTCGGTCGCGGCGTTGTAGGCCTTGCAGAACTCCATGATGTTGACGCCGTGCTGACCGAGCGCGGGGCCGATCGGCGGCGCCGGGTTGGCGGCACCGGCGTTGATCTGGAGCTTGATCAGGCCGGTCACCTTCTTCTTGGGTGCCATATCCTTTTCCTCTCTCGAGCGGGTGCCTCGCGGCTCCCTCTCTCCCGCACGTCCGGCGGTTCCGGACAGCGGTCGTCGCCGTGCTGACGCACGAGCAACCTTCACATCATACGCCACGTCGCGGCATCCGGTGTCTGGCGTCTGGCGTCTGGCGTCTGGCGTCTGGCGTCTGGCGTCTGGCGTCTGGCGTCTAGCGTCCGGCGTCGCGGGTGGGCGGGGTCACGGCGCGGGTGGGTGCCGGGGGGCGGGGCCGCGTCGCTGGCCGGCGGGGCGGTCCGCGGCGCGGGTGGGCGGGTGCGGCACGGCGGTTCCCCCACGCATAAACGCTATCCGCGCGCAGAAACGCGATGTGCACGTGTTTCTGTGCGTGAATCGCGTTTATGCGGCGACCGCGCCGGTGGTTATCCACAGGCGTCCCGAGCGGCGCGCGAGAACGTGGCACCCTCGCGGAATGGACACCGCACCCCGGGCGCTCCGCGCCTCGCCCGCACCGCTGATCGTGGCCTCGGGCGCGCCGCGATCCGGACCGCCACTCTGGCGCGACGAGTCGATGCTGCGCGTCCGCTCGGGTGTGTACACCGTTCGTACCGCATGGGACGGCCTCGCACCGTGGGAGCGTTACCTGGTGCGAGTCCACGCGTTCGCCGTGGCACGAAGAGATGCGGTGTTCTCGCATGAGTCCGCCGCGGCGCTGGTCGGACTGCCGGTGTTCGGGGAGCCGCGCATGATCCACATCTTCGACGGACGTCGCGCGCGGTCGGTGTCTTACGGCGACGTCACCGTGCACACGAGCGCTGATCCGCGATCGACGTGCGAGGTGGCCGGCATCCGGATCACGACCATCCCGAACGTCGTCGTCGACCTCGCGCGCGCTCTCCCCCCGGCGCTCGGGCTGGCGGTCGCGGATGCGGCGTCACGGACGTTCGGCTTGGACGCCGAACAGTTCCTGGAACGTCTGCTCGAACAGAGCAACACGTTCGGAGTGCGCCGGGCGCAGTGGGCGCTGACGCGCGCCGTCCCGATGGCCGAGTCGCCGGGAGAATCGATCAGTCGAGCCGTCATCGAGTGGTGCGGGTTCCCCGCTCCGGCGCTTCAGACGGAGCATCAGGTCGCGGGGCGCACGTACAGGTCGGACTTCTGCTGGCCGGAACATCGAGTGATCGGCGAGAGCGACGGGTGGTCGAAGTACGGCCTGCATGATCCCGCTGCGGCTGCTGAAGCGCTGCGCGCGGAGAAACAGCGCGAAGACGCCCTTCGCCGACAGGGGTGGCGCGTCGCACGCTGGGACTACGCGGGCGCTCTCGGGGTCGACGCCCTGCGCGACGCGCTGCTCGCGGCCGGGTTGCGTCCGGTGCGACGCCCCGACCTCGCAGCCCTTTCAGCCGTGGGTCGGAACCCGCGCTCGACCTGAGCCTCGGCGTGCTGCGCGGTCCGTTGCGCACCGAGACGTGCAGAAGCGAAGCCCCGGCCGACTGGGGCAGCCGCGCATAAACGCCGTTCGCGCACAAAAACACGTGCACAGCGTGTTTATGTGAGCGGATCGCGTTTATGCGAGCCGGAAAGGCGGGACGGCGAGCACGGCACGCAGCGCGGGGTGCGCCCATAAACGCCGTTCGCGCACAAAAACACGAGCAGAGCGTGTTTCTGCGAGCGGATCGCGTTTATGCGTGGCCCACACAGCGACCGCGCGTGCAGGAACCCCACCGAGGCCGCGCGGGCGGGACCCCACACGCACCGAGGCCGCGCGCACGTCCGACGCGGGACGAGCCGCGGGGAACGGCGAACGCCCCGCCGGC
>NZ_JARHXC010000212.1:0-1105 GCF_029222405.1 Microbacterium sp. Kw_RZR3
GCGACTCCCGCGGCATCCGCCCCCGACGGTCCCCCCGCTCGCACGCCCCGACGCGTCGGGTTCGGCTCGAAGCTCAGCGCCTGGGATCTGAAGCTTTCCCCGTACCTCTACATCTCCCCGTTCTTCATCCTCTTCATCGTCACGGGCCTCTTCCCGATCCTGTACACGGGCGTCATCTCGTTCATGGACTGGGATCAGATCCGCGGCTCCGGCACCTTCGTCGGCTTCGACCAGTACGCGTACGTGCTGTCGCAGCCGGCCTTCTGGGACGCCCTGCGCAACACCTTTAGCATCTTCGTGCTCTCGACGGTCCCGCAGCTGCTCCTCGCGGTCTTCATCGCGGCGATGCTCGACCAGAACATCCGCGCGAAGACTCTCTGGCGTATGGGCGTTCTCGTGCCGTACGTCATGGCCCCCGTCGCGGTCGCGCTGATCTTCAGCAACATGTTCGGCGACCAGTACGGCCTCATCAACACCCTTCTCGGCCGCATCGGCCTCCCCGGGGTGGGATGGCACTCCGACGCCTTCGCCAGCCACATCGCCATCGCGACGATGGTCAACTTCCGCTGGACCGGTTACAACACCCTGATCCTGCTCGCCGCCATGCAGGCCGTGCCGCGCGAGTACTACGAGGCGGCGACCGTCGACGGTGCGGGCAAGGTCCGCCAGTTCTTCTCGATCACGCTGCCGAGCCTCAAGCCCACCCTCATCTTCGTCATCATCACCTCGACGATCGGCGGGCTGCAGATCTTCGACGAACCGCGCATGTTCGACCAGTCGGGCACGGGCGGTTCCGACAACCAGTGGCTGACGATCTCGCTCTACCTCTACAACCTCGGGTGGGGAGAGTGGAACTTCGGCCGGGCGGCCGCGCTCGCGTGGATCCTCTTCCTCATCATCCTCGTCATCGGGGCGGTCAACCTCTTCATCAGCCGCTCGCTGGTGCGCGACGAGGGTACGCGCGACGGTCTTACCCGAGCTCAGCGCCGCGCTGCCGCGCGCGCCGCGAAACAGCGCCTCGCCACCGAATCCACCGGAAAGGGCGCACGGTCATGAGCGTCATCGACACCTCTCCCGTCACCGCGGCGGCCGACCCGAGGCCGCC
>NZ_JARHXC010000213.1:0-8735 GCF_029222405.1 Microbacterium sp. Kw_RZR3
GCGAGGTGGTTCGGCGATGGCCGCGCCGTCGACGACCTCGAAGAACTCCCGCTCGCTGAAGCCGAGCTGCCGGGCGAACAGGTTGTTCGGGAAGACCTTGATCTTCGTGTTGAGCTCGCGGACGCCACCGTTGTAGAAGCGACGCGAGGCCTGGATCTTGTCTTCGGTGTCGACGATCGAGTGCTGCAGCTGCAGGAAGTTCTGGCTCGCCTGAAGCTGCGGGTATGCCTCGGCGACGGCGAACAATGATTTCAGGGCCTGTTGCATGTGTCCCTCGGCGACGCCGGCGGCCGCGGGGCTCTCGGCCGAGAGCGTCTCGGCACGAGCGCGCGTGACGTTCTCGAACACGGCCTTCTCGTGGGCCGCGTACCCCTTCACCGTCTCGATGAGATTCGGGAGCAGGTCGGCGCGGCGCTTGAGCTGGACCGTGATGTCACTCCACGCCTCGTCGACGCGCACGTTCAGCGCGACGAGCGAGTTGTAGGTGGCCCACAGGTAGATGCCGGCGATCACCACGATGCCGACGATCACCAAGACCGGTACGAGCCACTCCCACATAAGTCCCCACACTCCGTTCGGAAGATTGCCCTTCAGTGTAACTGTGGCCCGGGGCGGGGAACCGGGGGGTGGCGGGGACTCTCAGCGGATGTGGATCAGGGCCAGTACCCCCGGTGGGACTCGAACCCACACTGAAGCGATTTTAAGTCGCCTGCCTCTGCCATTGGGCTACGGGGGCCCGAGGCTCAACCGTATCGCGGGTAGCTCCGGGTACCGGTAAGAGGAACGCCCCAGGGCTCGGGCATACGCGCGGCGGGCCGTCAGGCGGACATCGGTCGCGACACGCCGCCAGCGGGCGTGCCGGGGCGGCGCGTCGGCCATGAACTCCGCACGACGGCACCGGATGCCACCGCGCCGAGGTCGCGGCATCCGGAACCACTCGAGCCCCCACGGCACCGCTGTACCGTCCGGCGGAGTCCGCACCCGACACGCCGCCATACGACGGCGCCGAGCGGCGGGTCGACCATCAACTCCGCACGACGGCACCCGATGCCACCGCACCGGTGCCGCGGCATCCGGAACCACCCAGACCCCCACGGCACCGCCGTACCGTCCGGCGGAGTCCGCACCCGACACGCCGCCACACGACGACCCGGACAGCGAGTCGATCATCAACTCCGCACGACGGCACCCGATGCCGTGGCGTCGGCGCCGTGGCATCCGGGAACGACGAGACCCCCGCACCCAGAGAGGGCACGGGGGTCTCGGAACGCGGAAGCTTACTTCGCCGCGACGGGCTCGGGCTTCTTCTCGGCCGTGGGCGCCTCGGCGGCGGGAGCCGCGGGACGCGGGCGAGCCGCGAACTCCTCAAAGGTCGCGCGCGGGTTCTGCACGGCCTCGAGGTTGACGATCTCGCGACCGTGGACGAAGTTCTGCACCCAGTCGCCGATCACGCGGAACTTGCGCTCCCACGTCGGCATGGCCAGGCCGTGGTAACCACGGTGGGCGAGCCAGGCGATGAAGCCGGTCAGAGCGATCTTGCCCGACTGGAAGGCACCGTTGTAGAGACCGAGACCGGCGACGGCACCGAGGTTCTTGTGGAAGTACTGCTTGGGCTCCTCGCCGCGCAGCACCGCCACGATGTTCTTCGCCATGAGCTTGCCCTGGCGGACGGCGTGCTGAGCGTTCGGCACGCAGAAGCCACCGACGCCGCCGCCCGAGAGGTCGGGAACGGCCGAAACGTCACCAGCGGCCCAGGCCCCCTCGACGAACTCTTCGTCAGTGCCGACGCGCAGGTCGGGGCGGGTGCGGATGCGACCGCGCTCCTCGACGGGGAGGTCGCTGCCACGAACGACGGTGGGGTTCGCCATGACACCGGCCGTCCAGATGATGAGGTCGCTCGGCAGCTGCTCGCCCGTGGAGAGCTCGATGATGCCGTCGACGGCACCCTTGACCTGCGTGTCGAGGTGCACGAAGGCACCCTTCTTCGCGAGGTCGGCGAGCACCCACTCGCTCGTCTTCTGCGACACCTCGGGCATGATGCGGCCCATGGCCTCGATGAGGTGGAAGTGCGTGTCGTCGAACGACAGCTGGGGGTAGGACTTCAGCAGCGACGACGCGTAGGCACGCAGCTCGGCGAAGACCTCGATACCGGCGAAGCCACCGCCGACGACCACGACGGTCAGCAGACGGTCACGCTCGGGGCCGGCGGGGAGCACCGACGCCTTGTCGAAGTTCGAGGTCAGGCGGTCGCGGATCGCGACGGCTTCTTCGATCGTCTTGAGGCCGATCGCGTTCTCGGCGATGCCGGGGATCGGGAACGTGCGCGAGACGGCACCGGCGGTCACGACGATCTGGTCGTACTCGTGCTGCCAGGTCTCGTCGCCCGCGATGGGGGTGATCGTCGCGGTCTTGGTCGCGTGGTTGATGCCCGTGACCTTGCCCGCGATGACCGTGGTGCGCTTGAGGTGGCGACGGAGGCCGACGACGACGTGGCGCGGCTCGATCTCACCGGCCGCGACCTCGGGGAGGAACGGCTGGTAGGTCATGTAGGGCAGCGGGTCGACGATGGTGACCTCGGCCTCGCCGCGGCTGAGCAGCTTCTCGAGCTTCCACGCGGTGTAGAAACCCGCGTAGCCTCCGCCGACAATGAGGATCCTGGGCACGGTGCTGGTCACGATGGGAGAGACTCCTGGTTTGTGGTGCGGCTCGGCTCGCGATGAATGCGCGCCTTTCGAATTCGCCGGGCAGCAGCACTGACGCCGAGCGCAATCATTATAGCGGCGAGCGTGGCACCCGCGAGCGGCAGCGACCCGTACAGCACGGTATCGCGCGACGGGAGCAGAGGCGAACTCGCCGAGGGCGGCCCCTCGATCGGCGGGAGCGGCGGGATCGAGACGGGCGCCGACGTGGGCGTCGGACTCGGCTCGCTGTCGGCGCGGCGGTAGACGCGGATCCAGTCCTCGAGACTGCCGAGCGGGTTCTCCGACACCGAGTCGACGTCCGCCGTGACGGCACGGGATGCGTCGACGAGACCGTAGCCGTAAAGGAGGTCGAGTCCGGGCGAGGTGCCCGGAGCCGGTTTCGCGGTGGAGATGAGACGGTTCAGGACGTTGTTGGCATCCATTCCCGGATGCGCGGCACGCACGAGAGCGGCGATGCCCGCCACGATCGGCGCTGCGCCGCTCGTGCCGTTCCATTGCGCGAGCGTTCCGTCGGCCGACACGCCCAGGAGGCGCTCGCTCGGAGCCGAGATGCCGATCGTGATGCCCTGGGTGGACGCGTCGCTGCTCGCGCGTCCGGACGGGTCGACGCCACCCACGGCGAGCACCCCGGGGATGGTCGCGGGGGCGCCCACGCGGTCGGTGCCGCTTCCCCGGTTGCCGGCGGCGACGACGACGACCACGTCATGGTCGAACGCGTACATGAAGGCGTCGTCCCAGCTGGGATCCCAGTCGAGCGTGTTCGTCGTGAGCGACAGGTTGATGACGGTCGCTCCATTGTCGACGGCCCACCGCATGGCCTTCGCGATCTGTTCGGTGAAGGGAACGGATGCCGAGGCCCCGAACCCGATCGAGATCGACAGCAGCTCCGCCTCGGGGGCGACACCGATCATCCCGCGGCCGTTCCCGGTTCCCCGAGAAGCCGCGAGAGAGGCGACCCAGCTGCCGTGGTTCGAGTCCACCGCGCCGACCGGAGAGCGGCCATCGGACGAGCCGGCCCCCGACACGTCGGTTCCGCCGGCGACGGCACCGTTGAACTCGGTCGGCCCGCGTCCGATTCCCGTGTCGATGATGGCGATCGTCTGCCCCGCACCGCGGGTGGTCTTCCACGCATCCCGGATGCCGTACTGATCGAGCCAGTACTCCGAGGCGCGGACGCTGTCGGTGGGGTCTTCGGGCACGGGAGCGGTCGTCGCCCCGCTGAGCATCACCGCGAGGACGAGGGATGCCGCCGCGGCGACGACGCGTCTCATCCTCCGGCTCCGGGTGTCTCGCAGACGCACCGCTCGGGAGACCAGGTGCCGCGGGCGAGAGCGCGGTCGCCGATCGGGTTGACGCCGGGACCGGCGGCGAGGGAATGGCCGGCCAGAGCGTGCAGACACTTGACGCGCGTCGGCATCCCGCCGGCGGAGATCCCCGCGATCTCGTCGGGCTCGCCGTACGCCGCTCGGTCGCGCAGATACGCCTCGTGCGCGGCGAGGTACGCGGTGCGCAGGTCGTCGTCCTCGGCGAGCTCGTCCTGGAACTCCTTCATGACGTGCCCGGCCTCGAGTACCGACATCGCGGCCGTCGCAGCGGGATGCGTCAGGTAGTAGAACGTGGGGAACGGGCTGCCGTCGTCGAGCCGGGGAGATGTCGCGACCACCGTGGGGTTGCCGCAGACACAGCGCGCCGCAATGCCGACGACGCCACGCGGCACACGGCCGAGCTGCGTCTGCAGAACGGCGAGGTCGGCGTCGGAGGCGGGGGGAAGCTGCGGAGAAGTCATCGCTTCCAGGGTACCCGGCGGTGTTGCCGGCCTGCGGGAGAGCGATGCGGGCGGTGGTTCGGCGCGGTCGAGGCGGCGCGGGCAGCGGTGCGGCCCGCCCGCGCACTCCATAAACGCCATTCGCTCACAGAAACACGCTGCGCTCGCGTTTATGTGAGCAAAGAGCGTTTATGCGTGACGACGTCACCCGCACGGGCGAACACTCGACAGGGCGGAGCGCCGCGTCCGAACGTCACGCCGCGGCCGGGGAAGGCCCCGCTCAGGGCGCGGGCGTCGAGGCGGGGGCAGGCGTCGGGTCGGGAACACCGACGGTCGGGACGACCACCTGAGCGGCGCCCGCGGACGTGAGCGACCGCATGAACTGCGACATCCAGTCGGTACGGGTCTGCCCGACGTCCTCGCTCACGTCGGGCTGCTCCTGCAGAGCGGTCGAGGCGGGTAGGTCGTCGTCGATGAGGTACACGACCTCGCCGGGCATCGTGTAGTACAACCGCTCGCGCGCTTGGGTCGTGATGTAGGCCGGGTCCGACCACCGTTCGCGTTGGGCCTGAAGGTCGGCGACCTGGGACTGGCTCAGAGCCACCGCGCTCTTCAGCGCCTGGATCTGCTGACGCTGATCCATGTACGTCCCGACCGTCGGGACGAGCACGAAGGTTCCGAGAACCACGAGGCCGAGCATGATGACGACGAAACCCGACACGCGGATGCCGCCGAGCCAGCCCCGCACGTCGACCCGGCGCTGCGCGGCGACCGGACGCTTCGGCGAAGCGGGCTGCGGTTTTGCGACGGGGGCTTTGGTCCGAGCGGTCTTCGCGGCGGGCGTCTTCGCGCCCTTGGGCTTCGCACCCCTGCCCGAAGCCGCCTTGCCCTTCGCACCCGAAGGACCTTCGGATGCCGAGCCCCGGGGAGGCAGCGTCGGTCGGTCCACGGCATCCCCTCTCGTCCTCGCCCGCGTGTTCCTTGAACGGGCCGAGCCGAGTCTACGTCGCCCGTTCGCAGCGCCCCGGGGACGCGCCGCGGACGGTCGAGGGTCTCAGCGAACACGCGAGAATCCCGGAAACGACGAAGGAGGGGGAGCCTCGCGGCGCCCCCTCCTCGCGATGTCAGACGCTCAGCCCTTGAAGCGGGGGAACGCCGAGCGGCCGGCGAAGACGGCGGCGTCGCCGAGGTCTTCCTCGATGCGGAGCAGCTGGTTGTACTTCGCGACGCGCTCGCTGCGCGCGGGAGCGCCGGTCTTGATCTGGCCGGCGTTCACGGCGACGGCGAGGTCGGCGATCGTGGTGTCCTCGGTCTCACCCGAGCGGTGCGACAGCATCGAGGTGTAGCCGGAACGGGTCGCCAGGGCGATGGCATCCAGGGTCTCGGACAGCGTGCCGATCTGGTTGACCTTCACCAGGAGCGAGTTCGCGACGCCCAGGTCGATGCCCTGCTTCAGTCGCTTGGGGTTGGTGACGAAGAGGTCGTCGCCGACGAGCTGGACCTTGGAGCCGATGGCATCCGTCAGCTTCTTCCAGCCGTCCCAGTCGTCTTCGGCGAGCGCGTCTTCGATCGTGACGATCGGGAAGTTCGCGACGAGGTCGGCGAAGTAGTCGACCAGGGTGTCGACGCTCCACTCCTTGCCCTCGACGGTGTAGACGCCGTCCTTGTAGAACTCGGTGGCAGCGACGTCGAGGCCGACCGCGATGTCCTTGCCGGGGGTGAAGCCGGCCTTCTCGATCGCGCGGATGAGGAAGTCGAGACCCTCGCGGTTGCTGGGCAGGTCGGGGGCGAAGCCACCCTCGTCGCCGAGGCCGGTGTTGTAGCCGGCGGACTTCAGCTCGCCCTTGAGGACGTGGTAGACCTCGGTGCCCCAGCGGAGGGACTCGCCGTAGGTGTCGGCACCGATGGGCGCGAGGAAGAACTCCTGGAAGTCGATGCCGTTGTCGGCGTGCTCGCCGCCGTTGATGACGTTGAACAGCGGCACGGGCAGCAGGTGCGCGTTCGGGCCGCCGAGGTAGCGGAACAGGGGGAGGTCGGCGCTGTCGGCGGCGGCCTTGGCGACGGCGAGCGAGACGCCCAGGATGGCGTTGGCGCCGGTGCGCGACTTGTTCTCGGTGCCGTCGGTCTCGATGAGGATCTCGTCGATGATGCGCTGCTCGCTGGCCTCGACGCCCTCGATGGCCGGGCCGAGCTCGTCGACGACCGCGGCGACGGCCTTGAGCACGCCCTTGCCGCCGTAACGGCTCTTGTCGCCGTCGCGCAGCTCGTAGGCCTCGAACGCGCCGGTGGACGCGCCGGAGGGGACGGCCGCACGCTGGACGATGCCGTCGTCGAGGAGCACCTCCACCTCGACGGTCGGGTTGCCGCGCGAATCCAGGATCTCGCGCGCGTTGACAGCCTCGATAAGTGCCACGAAGGACTCCTCGTTGGTTCTTGGGTGGAAGAGGGCGGAGCGTCGTCGGTCCGCAGTCGAGTCTAGTGATGTCGTTCGGCGGGCGTGCGGTCGGGTCGTGCACGAGGTGGCTGAGCCTGTCGAAGCCACCGGTGAGCGCGTGCGCCCGGTCCCTTCGACAGGCTCAGGGACCTCACCGCGCGCAGGAACCTCACCGCCGGCAGGGACCTCACCGCGCGCAGGAACCTCCCCGCGCGAAGGGACCTCCCCTGCGTTCAGGGACCTCCTCAGACTGAGGGGTCCACCACGATCGCCACCGCCACCCCGTCCCAGCCCTTGCGGTCGAGCGTCTGCAGGGCGGTGGCGTCGAACCGCGGATCCTGCCCCAGCATCAGCAGGCCCGCGCGGGCGCCCTGCACCTTGGAATCGGGGGTGTCCGCGTCGGCCACCTCTCCCCCGCGCACGACGTTGTCGAGCACGACGACGGTGCCGGGGCGCCCGAGCCGCGCCGCCCAGTCGAGGTAGACGGTGTTCGACTCCTTGTCGGCGTCGATGAAGACGAGGTCGAAGGGCTCCTCGCCCTCCAGGGTGGGGAGGACGTCGGCCCCGCGACCGACGCGCACCTCGACCCGGTCGGAGACCCCGGCGCGATGGAGGTTCGCGCGCGCGATCTCCGCGTTGGCGGGCTCGGCCTCGATCGTGACGACGCGTCCTCCCGCCCCGACCGCCCGGGCGAACCAGATGCTCGAGTAGCCGCCGAGCGTGCCGACCTCCAGCACCCGCCGCGCGCCCGCAATGCGGGTCAGCAGGTGAAGGAACTTGGCGTTGACGGGAGCGACCTCGATCGACGGAAGGCCACCGTCGTGCTGCGTCTGGAGCACGGCATCCAGAACGGGGTCGTCACCGACCAGGGTGTCGGTCAGGAACGCGTCGACGTCTTCGTGGGTGGGCACTCCCCCAGCCTGTCGGCGAGGAGAGCGCGGGTCAACGCTCGCCGCGCAGGTGAGCGCGGGTCATCTCGTCGTACTCCTCGTCGGAGAGGTCGTCGAAGCTCTTCGCCTCGACGCGGTCGCTGCGCATCCACCGGATCATGAGGATCACGAGGATCGGGACGTCGGCGAACTCGGCGATGAACCAGATCCAGTCGCCGGCCAGGTGCTGATCGTGCAGCGTCGACGGCCACCACGACACCGCGCGCGTGGCATCCGGGATCAGATCCAGCACATTGTCGTTGAGCCGCATGAGCAAGCCCGGAACCGAGTCGATCAGCAGCTCGACGAACGCGAGCAGGAACTCGATCGCGATGAAGGTTCCCGTGTGCACAGCGCCCAGGGCCATCATCGGCAGCACCATGGCGAGCCCGACGAGGGGCACGACGATGCCGAGGGAGGCCTCGACCACGGGATTGACGCGCAGGATGCCGGCCACGGGCGTGAGGAAGAGGCAGAACACCGCCGCGATGACGACGGTGGCGACCATCGCGTTGCCGAAGATGCGGGTGACCCGGGAGGCGAGAACACGCTCGCGGAGGGCGGAAGGGACGAGGTCGAGAGGACGACCGGCGGCGATCCCCGCGGGCACGGCGAAGATCAGCAGCGCGATGCGCGTGGAGAACGCCCAGCGCAGGTCCGCGGAGTACACGCCGAGGAAGCCGAGCTCGATGACGGCGTAAGGAAGCAACCCGAGCGCGAAGAAGCCGATCGTACGGCGGACCGGCCACGGCTCGCCCCGGCGACGCACGCGGCGGACGCCGAGGAGATAGGCGACGGATGCCACGAAGAGCACGCCGAGCGTGATCGGATCGGCGCGCCAGGTGCTGAGGAAGACATCGATGGGAGGCGTGGGGAAAAAGTAGGGCCGCGACCTATGGATCGGC
>NZ_JARHXC010000214.1:0-2799 GCF_029222405.1 Microbacterium sp. Kw_RZR3
GCGCCGAACCCGGACCGCTCGCGACTATCCTTTCCTGGGCACCTACAGGTGCCTTTCCACCCGATCGAAAGAAGTCCTCCCGCGATGGTCGGATTCATCCTCAGGCGCATCGCCGTCTCGATCCTGGTTCTGCTCGCAGCATCGTTCATCATGTACGTGCTGGCCGCCAACTCCGGCGACCCCCTGCAGGACCTGCGCGACAGCTCCGCCGCAAACCGTGACCAGCTCATCGCCGCCCGTGTCGCGGCGCTCGACCTGAACGTCCCGGTGCCCCTGCGTTACTTCCTCTGGCTCGGCGGTGCCGCCGGCTGCCTCGTTCCGTTCACCGGTGCCTGCAACCTCGGCCTCACCGTCTCGAACGCGGCCGTCCTCGACATCCTCCCGACCGCCATCGGCTCGACTCTCCAGCTCGTGACGGCGTCGTTCGTGCTGGCCATCGTGCTCGGCATCGTGGTCGGCGTGGTCTCGGCCCTGCGCCAGTACAGCGGATTCGACTTCGGCATCACGCTGCTCAGCTTCTTCCTCTTCTCGCTGCCGTCGTTCCTCGTCGCCGTCCTCCTCAAGGAGTTCATGGCGCTCGGGTTCAACAGCTTCCTCGAGTCGGCCACGTCCATCCCGATCTGGCTGATCGTCCTGCTGGCCGTGATCACCGCCGTCATCTGGCAGGCCATGATCGGCGGCGACGTCCGTCGTCGCGTGATCGTCGCTGCGGTCTCGGGTCTCGCGACCGTCGCCCTGCTGGTGTACTTCAACGTCACCGACTGGTTCCGCAACCCGGGTCTCGGGCCCGTCGGTCTCCTCCTGCTGATCGCCGGGATCGTGGTGATCACGACCGCTCTGATCGCGGGTCTGCAGAACCGCCGCGCTCTCATCGTCGCCGCGCTGAACGGCGCGATCGCGTACGCGTGCTACTACGCGCTGCAGGGACTCTTCGACATCTCGACGTTCAACACGATCATCATCCTGGGCGTCGTCGCGGTCGCCGTCGGTGTGATCTCGGGCTACGTCCTGGGTGCACCCGATCGGGGTATGGCCGCGCGCATCGGCGCCCTGGTGGCCTTCCTCTCCGGCGCCCTCGTCGTGCTCGACCGCTACATGCAGTCGTGGCCGCAGTACGTCAACAACCCCCGCATCAACGGGCGTCCGATCGCGACGGTCGGTGCGAGCACGCCGGGGTTCACCGGTGACATGTGGATCACCGGCATCGACACGTTCACCCACCTCCTGCTGCCGACGGTGTCGTTGCTGCTCATCTCCTTCGCGGGATACACGCGGTACGCGCGTGCCGGAATGCTCGAAGTGATGAACCAGGACTACATCCGCACGGCGCGCGCGAAGGGCCTCCCCGAGCGGACCGTCATCCTGCGCCACGGGCTGCGCAACATGCTGATCCCGATCGTGACCCTCGTCGCGACCGACATCGGCGCACTCCTGGGTGGTGCCGTCATCACGGAGAGGGTCTTCGCGATCTCGGGAATGGGAGCGCTGTTCGTCACGTCCATCCAGCGCGTCGACGTCAACCCGGTGATGGGCTACTTCATCGTCATCGCGATCACCGCGATCGTCTTCAACTTCCTGGCTGATCTCGCCTACGCCACGCTCGACCCGCGCGTGCGAGTGGTCGCATGATCGCCGTCATCCGAATCCCGGAGGTCCTCCGATGACCCAGATGCTTCCCGAGCCGGCCAACGTCGACGCTCCGCCGCCCGCGGACGAGCGCAACACGGTCGGGGTGAGCCAGGGACGGCTCATCCTCCGGCGCTTCCTCTCCAACAAGGTCGCCGTCGTGTCAGGCATCCTGTTCATCCTCGTCGCCGTCTTCTCGGTCTCGGCGATCGGTCTCGGCCCCATCCCCGGGTGGTGGAAGTACGACTACACGACCCTCAACCCGCAGAACGACGGAGGGGCGCCGACGCTGTCGATCTGGCCCTTCTCGGTCGGCGAGCACCCGTTCGGTCAGGACCGCATCGGCATCGACTACTTCGCGATGACGATGCGCGGCATCCAGAACTCGATCCTCGTGATGATCGTGATCAGCTTCGTGGGCACGGCCGTCGGTACCGTCATCGGTGCTCTCGCCGGGTACTACCGCGGCTGGGTGGACTCGGTCCTCATGCGCATCACCGACGTGTTCATCGTCATCCCGATCATCGTGATCGGTGCCGTCGTCGGTCGCGCGACCGGTGGTCTCGGCGTGATCCCGCTGGCGTTCTTCCTCGCGATGATCTCGTGGACCACGATCGCGCGCCTCGTCCGCGCCGAGTTCCTGACGCTGCGCGAGCGTGAGTTCGTCGAGGCGGCTCGTGTTGCGGGGGCGAGTGATGCGCGCATCATCTTCAAGCACATCCTGCCCAACGCCATCGGCGTGGTCATCGTCGCGGCGACGCTGCTGGCGGCATCCGCGATCCTCCTCGAGACGGCCCTGAGCTACCTGCAGCTCGGTGTGCGTCCGCCGGACGTCTCGCTCGGCCTGATCATCTCCGACAACCAGTCGGCGTTCCAGACCCGCCCGTGGCTCTTCTGGTGGCCCGCTGTCTTCATCGTTCTGCTCGCGGTCCTCGTGAACTTCGTCGGTGACGGCCTGCGCGACGCCTTCGACCCGCGTCAGAAGCGCTTCTCGCTGCGCCGCACGAAGGAGCAGCCGGCGTCGTCGACGACGGCCCCGGCGAGCACGCAGGCGCGGGTGCACCCGGAGACGCCGTCGTCATGACGACCGTCTCTCGGCGGGTGTCAGGCCAGTGCGACGGCCAGCACCATTCCGGCGACACCCGCGATCAGCAGCAGCAGGTTGTCGACGCG
>NZ_JARHXC010000215.1:0-11958 GCF_029222405.1 Microbacterium sp. Kw_RZR3
GCGCCGACTTCATGACGAACCTCATGAAAGGGTCGGGCACGCGCGACGACTACGTCGCACTCGTCGCGCAGCACTGGTTCATCTACGAGGCGCTCGAAGAGGCCACCGAGCGCATGCGCATCGACCCCGTGGCATCCGTGTTCCTCAGTGACAAGCTCACGCGTCTTCCCGCTCTCGAGGCCGACCTGGAGTTCCTCATCGGCGCCGACTGGCGCGAGCGCATCACCCCGCTGCCGACGACGCAGGCCTATGTCTCGCGGATCCGCCGCGTCGCGGCTACCTGGCCGGGCGGCTTCGTCGCTCACCACTACACGCGTTACCTCGGCGACCTCTCGGGCGGGCAGTTCATCGGCCGGCTCATGCAGCGGCATTTCGGCTTCGACACGAACGGCATCGGCTTCTACTTGTTCGGCGACATCGCCGACCCCGACGCGTTCAAGAACGTGTATCGCGAGCAGCTGGATGCCGCCCCCTGGGACGACGACGAGAAGGAGCGGGTGATCGAGGAGGTGCTGGTGGCCTACCGGTTCAACACCGAGCTGTTCGTCGACCTCGCGCGGGCGAAAGCGGCTCAGTCGGCCTGAGCCGCCGACGCTCTCACGGGCGCCCCGCGGCGGGCCCCGTCGGCTGGAGCCGCCGCCGCTGCCGCGATCGTCGCTCACACAGCGACCGGATGCCGCGGGCTCAGTCGCGGCCTAAGCCGCCGCCGCCGCCGCGCCGCCCGCCGCCACCGCAGCATCCGCAGCAGCCGCGCGCAGCCGACGCCGCACGAGCAGCACCGCGGCGAGCACCACGGCAAGGATCACCGCCAGGAGCGCATACAGACTCCACGGCACCGCCGCGACCGAGAACTCGGCCGTCACCGGCGCGAGCGGCGCGGCACCCAGGCCGACCGCCTCGGGCGTGAGCTCGATCGAGCCGGCGACCCACCCGAGCGAGAACGTCGGCACCTCGCGCGCGACCTCGACGGTCGACCCCGGAAGCACCTCGGTCAGCTGGGTCGGTGCGGTACGCGCGCCGAACAGGCCCGCGGTGGCGACCGTCTCAGCGCCCGTCAGCCGCGTGTTGCCGGTGTTCGCGAGCGCGTACTCCACGACGAGACGGCCCGAGTCGAACGGGTTCCAGGATGCCTCGTACCGGGCGGACACGCCCGACACGGCCACGGCCGGCGTCAGCTCGCCCGCGACCCGGAGGTTGATGCGCGTGCCCAGGCGCCGGTCGACGGACAGTGTCGATGACGAGTCGGTGCTCGTGAGAGAGGTCACGATGCCCGCGGCATGGTCGCCGGGGCGGGCGTCGGAGGGGACCGTGACGGTGAAGGGCACCTCGGCGGACTCGCCCGGCGCCAGCGAGAGCGATGTCGTGGCGACCGACACCCACGTCCCGGCACCCTGCGACGGCTGCCCGTCGACGAGGACGTCGATCTCGCCCGTGGATGCCGTGAAGGCGTCGGCGGCGTAGACGGCGAGGGGGAGGGGCTCGGTGCCGGTGTTGACGACCGTCATGGCGTCGGAGATCACGGTCCCGGGTTCGACCACGTCGTACGTGAAGTTCGCGCGGCCCGTGCCCTGCGCGTTGTCGGCCGTCTGCACGGTCCAGGCGACACCGCCGTCGGCGGCCGTCGCGGCTGCGGGAGCGGCGATCGCGAGGAGAAGGGAGCCGATGAGGGCGAAGGGGAGAGGGCGTCGGAACACGGGCGGGCTTTCTGCGGGACGTGCGACGGGGACCCCGACGCGCGTCGGAGTCCCCGTCGGGTGGATTACTGCAGGGCGGTGATGGTGAGCTTCGCGGTGTAGTCGCCGGCCGGGGTCGTGCCGGGGATCACGAGCGACAGGTCGGCTCCGACAGTGGCGTTCGCGGCCGCGGTCGACGACGCGAGCACGCGCGACGCTCCGAGCCCCGTGCCGCCGAGGCGGGTCGACGCGACCTCGGCGCCGGCGGTGACGGTCTGCCCGGCCGTGACGAGCTTGGGCTTCCAGCCGAGCAGGTCGCTCGAGAACGAGCCGCCCGTGCTCGACGCGAAGTTTCCGACCTGGCCCGAGATGCTCCACGTGTACGGCGCGGTGCCCCCGGCGCGCGTGTCGGTCACGACGATGTTCGTGAGCGATCCGGATGCCGTGAAGTTCGCGCCGTCCTGGACGGCGGTGCCGAGGCTGGCCGGCGAGGTACCCTCGAACGCCCATCCGAACGAGCCGGTGGGGTTGTCGACCCAGTCCGGGACCTCGACGATCACGTCGGTCGACGAGGCGAAGGCGATCGGGGTGAACGTCTCGAAGGGGGCGTACACGGTGCCGCTGCCGGCGTAGGTGTAGATGCCGAAGTTCCCTGCGGCGAGGTTCTGCGCCTCGGTCGTGCTGAGGGCGAGATCGACCGAGAACGTGCCGTCGGCCTTCAGCTCGATCGCGCCGCTGTTCGCGCCGCCGATGGTCGCCATGCTGGCGGCCGGGACCGCCCACTTCTGCGCGATCACCGAACGGGCCGACGAGGCGGCCCCGGCCGAGGGCTTCCAGGCGTCGGCGAACTTGCCGAACACGACGTACGTTCCGCTGAAGGTCCCGGCCAGCGGCGGTCGCGTGCCGTTGGTGGCGGTGCCCGACGGCAGGAAGCCACTGCCCGAGACGGTGACCGTCTCACCCTGGGCGAGACCGCTGGTCTTCGAGACGGTGACGGTGGGAGCGGATGCCACGGGCGCGGCCGTGTAGGCGACCGAAAGCGCGCTCGCGGGCTTGCGCGCGTCGGCCGACCCGCCCGAGGAGTACCAGTACGAGCCCTGACCGGTCTTCACCTGGAAGTCGACGAACGACTGCGGGAAGGCTCCGGCGTTCGCGCCGGTGGTGACCTGGGCGACCGAGCCCTCGGGGACGGTGATCGTGCGACCGAGGTAGTCGGGGGTCACGGTGAATCCGGTGGGGGTCACGTCGACGCCGGTGAGGGTCGCGATGACCACGTTCGGCTCCGGGGTGAGGGTCTCGAACTTGTCGGGGTCGTCCATCGAGGTGCCGTAGCCGCCGAGGGTTGCGGTGACCGTTCCGGTGCCGTCGGGAGCGACGGTGAGCTTCGGGTCGGTGATCCACGAGCGGGTCATGCCCGAGTAGTACGCGGAGGTGAACGACCCGGTCCACTGGATCGTCGCGGTGTTGGCATCCACGTCGACCGTGCCGGAGCCGCCGGTGATCTCGGCGATGTGTCCCGAGTTCAGGCCGTTGCCCGAAGTGATGGTGGTGCCATTGGCATCCGTGCGCAGGCCCGCGAAGGTCGCCGTGGCATAGCTGCCGTCGGCCTGCTTCTTGAGGATTCGCGTGTTGCCGTCGCTCTGCTTCCAGTTCGACGCGGTGACGCGGTCGGCCGACGAGGTCGCCGTGACGATCCCCGCCGACAGCAGGTTGACCGTGCCGGGGGCGAAGGCGGCCGCGTTCGATTCGGCGTTGATGCCCCAGCGGAAGACGGCGCCGTCGACGGTGGTCTCGGCGGCGTGCGCGGGGGCGGCGACGAGAGCCCCGCCGAGGGCGATCGCCGCGGCGGCGAGGCTCGCGGTGGTCACGCGGGCGAACCGGCGTCTGTGCGTGGAGGAATCCACGTTCGTTCCCTTCTCCGCCCTCCGACGGGTCCCGACGGCAGGCCGCGGGTGCACCCGGTGGGTGCTGAAGGGCAGGTTAGGCTTACCTAAGCATGAAGTCGGCATCCAGGCAATGTTAAGGGTAGGCTCACCTTACTTGGAGGTACGTTCATGATCCGTCGAACGACTCGGGGCGTCGCCGCGCTCGCGCTCTTCGTGGCCGTCGCCGCAGGGCTCACCGCGTGCGACGCCGCCGGAACAGCTCACGGTGGTGGCCCGGCGGCCACGCCGCCGCTGGCCGAGGTCACGCCGCTCGCCGATCCCCTGTCGTGGGAGGGGCCGTCGACCGCTGTCGCGGCCGCCGCGCCGATCGTGCCGGTCACCGACGGTGCGCAGGTGCTGCCCGCGACGGTCACCGACTCGCAGGGCACGACCGTCACGGTGACCGACACCTCCCGCATCCTGACGCTCGACATCTACGGCTCGCTCTCGCGGATCGTCTTCGAGCTGGGGCTCGGCGACCAGGTGGTCGCGCGCGACATCTCGACGGGTTTCCCCGAGGCGGCGCACCTTCCGGTCGTCACCGAGAACGGCCATGACCTCAACGCCGAGGCGATCCTCGATGCGGCCCCCACGGTGATCCTGACCGACACGAGTCTCGGCCCGTGGGACACCATCCTGCAGATGCGGGATGCCGGCATCCCGGTCGTCGTGGTCGACTCGCACCGGTCGCTCGAGTCGGTCGGGTCGCTCATCGAGCAGGTCGGAGCGGCTCTGGGCGTACCCGAGCGGGCGGCGGCGCTCGCCGCGCGCAGCACTGCCGCCGTCGACGCGAAGATCGCGCAGATCGCCGCCGTCGCGCCGAGCGACCCCGCGCAGAAGCTCCGGATGATGTTCCTCTACGTCCGGGGACAGTCGGGCGTCTACTACCTGTTCGGCGAGGAGTCCGGGGCGGACAGTCTGATCGAGGCCCTCGGGGGCGTCGACGTCGCCGGTGAGATCGGCTGGAAAGGGATGCGCCCGATCACCGACGAGGCCCTCGTCGACGCGAACCCCGACCTGCTCATCATGATGACGAAGGGCCTCGAGTCGGTCGGCGGCGTGGACGGGCTCACCGAGCACCTGCCCGCGGTCGCCCAGACGGATGCCGGTCGCCACCGGCGCATCGTCGACATGTCCGACACGACGGTGCTGAGCTTCGGGCCCGCCGCCGCCGACGTGCTCGACGCGCTCGCCGTCGCCGTCTATGCGCCCGAGGCGGCGGGATGACGGCGGTCGCGGTCGCTCCCGTCGCCGCACCGAGACCCCGGGTCGGTGTGCGTGTCCCGGCGGTCTTCGGCTCGCTGTCCGTCGCCCTCGTGGTGCTCGTCGTCGTGTCGGCCGGGAGCGGGCAGCTCTCGATCCCACCCGATCAGGTCGTCGGCGCCTTCGCGCGCGCCTGGAACGAGGCGGTGCGCGGGATCGGTCTCGGCGTGCTGTCGGTCGCGCCGGGCGCGGCCATGGAGCACGTCAACGGCGAGGCCACCCTGTGGCTGATCCGGATGCCACGACTGCTCATGGCCGTGCTGGTGGGGGCGACGCTCGCCACGGCCGGGGTCGTCATGCAGGGCGTGTTCCGAAACCCGCTGGCCGAGCCCGGGGTCATCGGCATCTCGTCGGGAGCGGCGGTGGGGGCCTCGGCATCCATCGTCTTCGGGCTCACGTTCCTCGGGCCGCTCACCCTGCCGGCGCTCGCTTTCGCCGGCGGGCTGGCCGCAACCGTGATCGTCTACGCCTCGGCGCGTGCCGACGGACGCACCGAGGTCGTCACTCTCGTGCTCACCGGGATCGCGGTCAACGCGATCGGCGGGGCCACGATCGCGCTGTTCACCTACCTCGGCTCGACGCAGCAGCGCGAGCAGATCGTGTTCTGGCAGCTCGGCTCGCTCAACGGCACGCGCTGGGACGACCTCGCCGTCGTCGCGCCGCTCGCCGTCATCGGCATCGTCGCGTGTCTGTTCTTCGCGGGGAGCCTCGACCTCCTCGCGCTCGGCGAGCGGCAGGCCGAGCACCTCGGTGTGCGCGTCGAGCGGCTGCGCGTGATCGCGATCGTCGTGATCGCCCTGCTCACGTGCGCTGCCGTCGCGTTCTGCGGGATCATCGGCTTCGTCGGTCTCGTCGTGCCTCACCTCATGCGCATGGTCCTCGGCCCCGGCCACCGCCTGCTGCTTCCCGCGAGCGCCCTCGGCGGCGCCGTGCTGCTGCTCGCCGCCGACCTCGTCGCCCGCACCGCCGTGCCCGGGTCTGAGCTGCCGATCGGCATGCTCACCGCCCTCATCGGCGGGCCGTTCTTCTTCTGGCTCTTGCGCCGCACGCGCCGTCGGTCGGGGGGCTGGGGATGACGCCAGTGCTGCGCGCGCGTGGGATCTCGGCCGAGGTCGGGGGTCGGCGCGTTCTCCACGACGTCGACCTCGACCTCGTCGCCGGAGAGATGGTCGTGCTCGTCGGTCCGAACGGCGCGGGCAAGTCGACGCTGCTGTCGGTGCTCGCGGGAGACCGCACCCCCGCGGCGGGATCCGTCGAGCTCGACGGGGCGGTGCTGGACTCGTGGCCCGTCGCCGAGCGGGCGCGCCGCCGGTCGGTGCTGACCCAGAGCAACGAGGTGTCGTTCCCGTTCGTCGTGCGCGACGTCGTGCGCATGGGGCGGGCGCCCTGGCGCCGGCATCCCGCCGCCGCGCGCGACGACGACGCGGTGGCCGAGGCGCTGGTCGCCGGTGAGGTGGAGGCCTTCGCCGACCGACCCGTCACCGGGCTCTCCGGCGGGGAACGCGCCCGCGCGGCGTTCGCGCGCTCGTACGCGCAGGAGTGCGCGATCGCGCTGCTCGACGAACCCACCGCGAGCCTCGACATCCGCCACCAGCACCGCGTGCTCGCCCGCACGCGCGAACGCGTGAATGCCGGGGGTGCCGCCATCGTCGTGCTGCACGATCTGGGGCTCGCCGCCGCCTACGCCGATCGCATCGCCCTGCTCGAGAACGGGCGGGTGGTCGCAGTCGGGCCGCCGCGCGACGTGCTCGATCCCGAGCTGCTCACGCGGGTGTATCGGCATCCGATCGACGTCGTCGACGGGCCCCGCGGAACCCTGCTCGTCGTCGCCGACGCCTCGCCCCTGGCATCCCCCCTCCCCGGAGAACTCGTATGAACCGTCTGACTCGTCGTCTCGCTGCTCTCGCGACCGCGCTGACCCTGACCGTCGCGGGCGTCGTCGTCGCCGGAGCCCCCGCGTGGGCCGCCGGGACCGTGACGGTCACGGGGCCCGAGGGCACGGCATCCGCGAGTCCCGATTACGCCACCGACGTGACCGTGTCGGGCTCGGGCTTCCAGTCGATCCCGAACGGTTTCGGCGGCATCTACGTGCTCTTCGGGTGGGTCGACGACGCGAGCGGCGGGTCGTGGCGCCCGAGCGCCGGGGGAGTGGTCGGGGCGGACTACCGGTACGTGCCCGACGCGGAATCGGCCGACAACAACGGGTACCAGCGCTTCCTGGCGTTCCCGGGCAGCCAGACCGAGAGCTCCGCGAACGGCACGTTGGGCGCCGACGGATCGTGGTCGGTGTCGATGGTGATTCCCGGGGCGGTCTTCGAGAGCCAGGACCGCGAGGGCAACATCACCGAGGTCGATTGCCGACGCGTCACCTGCGGCATCATCACCATCGGCGCGCACGGGGTGAAGAACGCCAACAACGAGACGTTCACGCCGGTCTCGTTCGCGGCGGCTTCCGCGGCCGAGGCCCCCGCCGCCGCGAGCGCACCGGCCGCCGCGGGCTCCGTGCGCGTCGGCGTCGAGTCGGCGTCGGTCGCGGCGGGCACCTCGGTCGTCTTCACCGGTCAGGGCTTCACCCCCGGCGAGCAGGTCGTGGCCTCGCTCGACGGCGGTCTCACGGCCGTGGGTCCGCTCACCGCCGGGGCGCAGGGCGAGGTCGCCGCGGCTCTGCCGGTGCCGCGCGAGATCCGCGACGGCACGCACCTCGTCACCCTGCGCGGGGCAGGATCGGGGGCGGTGGCCGAGACCGAGGTCGCCGTCAGCGGCGGGACCGCGGTGGCATCCGTCTCCGACGCGCCGACCGCTCCGACGTGGGTGCTCGTGCTGCTGCTGGCGTGCATCGCGCTGTCGGTCGCGTTGATCATCACGAGCATCGTCACCGCGATCGTGCGCGCGCGGGCACGGCGTCGCGCGAAGCGGGAGCGCGCGGCTGCCGCGACGGGACGGACGGATGCCGTGCCGGCGGGCACCCTCGCCACGTCCGGCGCCGCGTCTTCCGGTGCCGCACCACCTTCCGCCGCGCCGGCCTCGGCCATTGCTGCACCTCCCGCAGCCGCGGCTGCCGCTGCCGCTCCGGTGTCGCCCGTCGTCGTGAACGATGCGAGGTCGGCGGGCGGAAGGGTCGCCTCTCCCGACGCGCCGACCGAGCTTCTGCCGACGGGGACGCCGCGATGAGGGCACGCACCGTGCTGCGGGCTGCTCTCGCGGCCGCCCTGCTCCTGGGGTTCGGTGCGGCTCCCGCCGCCGCAGCCGGCCCCGACGACGTCATCGTCACGGTTCCCGGGCCCGGTGGCGACCCCGGGGGCGGAGACGGCACGATCACCGACGCACAGCTGCGGTGGGGCCTGAACGCCGAGTCCGGAGGCGGAGCCTTCGCCGGAGGATGCAACTTCCTCAGCGCCGGTGTCGCCGGCGACGCTGGGGGCGCCCGGGTCTGGGGCGAGAGCGATGGCCTCTACCGTGCCGAGGACGGTCGGGTGCGCATCGAGAAGCCGACGGCGGGCGGCCAGTGGACGACCGCCTCGTGGGCCACCAAGTGCCAGGATCCGACGGGCGCTCCGGTGTCGGTTGCATCGACCGCGAGCACCACCGGAAACCAGGTCGTCATCGACGGCGGCACGGGCACGCGCCGCGACGGCGCGCTCGACATCCGGTGGTCGGGTTCGTTCACCGTCGTGTTCTACGGGGGAATGACCTACTGGAGCGTGACGGACCCGCAGCTCACCCTCGACGCATCCGGCAACGGTCAGCTCACGGCGAGCGCGAGCGGCTACGGCACCTCGATGGACGACATGACGAAGTGGAGCCCGATCGCTGCGCAGACCATCGTGCTGGCCGACATCCGCGCAGCCGATCTCTCGGGCACCGGCGGCTTCACCGTCACGCCGCAGTACCTCGGCGTCTTGAGCGTTGGCGCAGGGCAGGTCGCACGCTCCGGGACGAACGAGGCGTACTGGGGATCGTTCCCGCAGTCCTTCGTCGACTTCCACCGCGTGACGGGGCAACAGGGATACTGGCTCACGACGGGCGGAGTCCGGGATGCCGCGAAGCCGGCGTCGCCGCTCACGGTGAGCTACTCCTCGGCAGCGCCGGTCGCCGTACCGCCGTCGGCCGGCACGGGAGCTGCTCCCGCGGGCGCACCGAGCAACCCGCTGCGGCGCGCGCCGGGGGCGATCGCCGCCGCCGCACCGCTGCAGCAGTTCCTGCCGGTCGCGGCACCGCTGACGACACAGCCGCAGGCGGCGGGGCTGGTCCCCGAGTCGCGGCGGAGCCTCTCACCGCTCGTGGTGCCCCTGCTCGGATCCGCCGCCGCGCTCGGGCTGGCGATCATCGCGGTGCTGAGCATGATGCGGGCGCTCCCGTGGCAGCGCCCGGCGCGCGTCGCCTAAGGCTTCGCGCCGGTAGGTCGGGGGTTGGTGTGCGAAACTCCTGAGATTCGCACCGGCGAACCCGTCACCGCTGCATGATTCCGCGAACGGGCCGAGCCGCCGCTGCCCTTTCACCGGAGTTACGCACCACCTCTCGGCGCGACCTCTGCGTCTTCGCGCCGCCGGGCGCGCCCAACGCGGGAGGCTCGGGTGCGGGGCACCGCGCCGCCGGGTGTCGCGGGGCCGGCGCGACGCCGGAGGCTCGGGTGTGACGCCCCGAGTCGCCCGGCGTGCACAACGTAGGAGATCCGCGGCACCGCGGCCGGCCTGACCGCGGGATGACGCCGATCGGGCTCGCCGCGGCACCAGGCTTCCGGCGTTGTGTACCTTGCCGCCGCTAGTGGGAGGCGAGCGCGGCGAGCTCGGAGCGGGAGACGGCCCCGGCCTTGCGCAGCAGATTCGACACGTGGAACTTCACGGTGTTCTCCGTGATGCCGAGCCGCTCGGCGATCGCGCGGTTGCGGGCCCCCGAGGCGACGAGGCGCAGGACATCGCGCTCGCGCGGGCTCAGGGGCACGCGATCGTCGAGGAGTTCCGGTGCGGCCGGGGGATCCAGGGGCAGGCGCACCGACAGATCGGAGCCCCATCCCGCCGTCGACGACACGGCGAACGATCCGCCGAGAGCGGCCACGCGCTCGACGATCGGGCGGAGCGAGTCGTCGTGCGCGGTCAGCTCTCCGCGCCCGTCATCGCGGATGCCGATCAGCAGGTTCAGGCCGTCGCAGTCCCACTGGATCCGCACGCGCGAGGTCTCTCCCTGGTCGACGAACGCGAGCACGGCGCTGCGCACGATGGCCCTCGCCGTGTGGGCGACCTCGCCCGGAAGCGCTCGCCCCGACGCGGGGGGCTCGACGAACTGCAGGTCGAGGTTGCCGTGGCGCACCAGGGGGCGCAGGTCGCTCCGCAAGCGCGCGAAGGCACCCGTCACCGGCTCGATCATGCTGTCGCGTTGTTCATCCGTGGACGTGCGGAGGCCGACGAGCGCTCCCGCCGCGACGTCGGTCGCGAGCGTACGGGCTGCGCGGTCGTCGAGTTTGCGCGAGCGAAGGATCGCGAGGATCGACTCGAGCGTGACCGCGTGACGGTCCGCTTGTCCCGCCACGGTGCGTGCGTGGTCCAGGATCAGCTGCCGGGTGGCAGGGGAGGGGAGGGCGGCGGTCGGTTGAGCCGCGTCCTCGTCGCCCCCGCGGCTTCCGGGTTCGGTTTCGGATGCCGCGAGATCGGGCGCGCGGTCGAGGAACACGTCGTCGTGGGTGGGCGTTCTCGACATGAACGGAACTATACGCGTCCCATCGACCTCCCCTTTCGGGTAGGTGGGCTGTGCGACCGGGGAGCGGCACGGTCGCGACGGGCGGGCGAGCATGGTCGAGTGACCACCCCCGATGTCGACGCTCCCGCCGCCCTCGCCCTCATCGCAAGCGAGATCGCCACCGGAGTGGGTCGTCTCATCGGCGACGCCTCCGCGGCGGATGCCGCTTCCCTCGACGACCTGGCGGATCTCGTGGCGGGGGCCGACCGTGTCTTCGTGATGGGGGCGGGCCGTTCCGGGCTCGCGCTGCGCATGACGGCGATGAGGCTCATGCACCTCGGACTCCCCGTGTTCGTGGTGGGCGAGGTCACCACTCCGGCGATCGGCGAGGGCGATCTGCTCCTGGTCGCCAGCGGATCCGGTACCACCAGCGGCATCGTGCGCGCAGCCGAGATCGCTGTCGCGGCCGGTGCGCGCGTGGCCGTCATCACCACGGCATCCGAATCTCCTCTTTCGGCGCTGTCCACGGTGGCTGTGGTGATCCCCGCCGCGGCGAAGCGAGACCGCTCCGAGAGCGCGAGCGCACAGTATGCCGGCAGCCTCTTCGAGCAGATCGTCGTGCTGGTCGGCGATGCCCTCTTCCACGCGCTGTGGAAGCGATCGGGCGCGAGCGCCGACGACCTCTGGCCGCGCCACGCCAACCTCGAATGACCTCGCTCCCTTCGATCTCCCGATTCAGCGGCGGCACCCGGCCGCCCTGCTCACCCCGATAAGGACACGATGAAACTGCAGTTCGCCATGGACACGCTCACCACCGAGGCCGCCCTCGAGCTCGCCGCCGCCGCGGCGCCGCACGTCGACATCCTCGAGCTCGGCACGCCGCTCATCAAGAGCGCCGGGCTGTCGGCGATCACCGCCGTGAAGCAGGCCCACCCCGACAAGATCGTCTTCGCCGATCTGAAGACGATGGATGCCGGTGAGCTCGAGGCGGACATCGCCTTCACCGCCGGTGCCGACCTGATCACGGTGCTCGGCTCGGCGGGTGACAGCACCATCGCCGGTGCCGTCAAGGCGGCCAAGGCGCACGGCAAGGGAGTGGTCGTCGACCTGATCGGCGTCGCCGACAAGCCGCAGCGGGCGCGCGAGGTCGTCGCCCTCGGTGCCGAGTTCGTCGAGATGCACGCCGGGCTCGACGAGCAGGCCGAGGAGGGCTTCACCTTCTCGACCCTCCTCGACGACGGCAAGGCCTCGGGCGTGCCCTTCTCGGTCGCCGGCGGCATCAACGCCGACACGATCCCGTCGGTGCGTGACTCGGGTGCCGTGGTCGCCGTGGCCGGCGGCGCGATCTACGGCGCGCCCGACGTGGGCGCTGCGGCTGCCGCTCTGCGCGCCGCGATCGCCTGATCGACCGCCAACAGCTGAGC
>NZ_JARHXC010000216.1:0-3138 GCF_029222405.1 Microbacterium sp. Kw_RZR3
GCGCCGGGCAGGCGTTCGATCGTGTAGTCGATCGCGCCGATGAGACGGCGGACGTCATCGGGCTCGATCGAGACGAACGTCGCGACGCGCAGCTGGTTGCGACCGAGTTTGCGATAGGGCTCCGTGTCGACGATGCCGTTCGCGCGCAGGCTCTTGGCGATCGCCGCGGCGTCGATGCTCTCGTCGAAATCGACCGTGACGACGACGGGGGAGCGGTCGGCCGGGTCGGCGACGAACGGCGTCGCCACCGCGCTCGCGTCCGCCCAGTCGTAGAGCGCCGAGGACGACTCCGCCGTGCGCGCTCCGGCCCACTCCAGACCGCCGTTGTCGAGGATCCAACCGAGCTGGTCGTCGAGGAGCAGGAGGGTGGCGAGCGCCGGGGTGTTGAGCGTCTGCTGCAGTCGCGAGTTGTCGAGCGCGTTCTTCAGGCTCAGGAATTCGGGGATGTACCGATCGGATGCCGCGATGCTCTCGATGCGCTCGATCGCCGCCGGCGACACGGCGGCGTACCAGAGTCCGCCGTCGGAGCCGAGGTTCTTCTGCGGGGCGAAGTAGTAGACGTCGGCCTGGGTCACGTCGAAGTCGATGCCGCCCGCGGCGCTCGTGGCATCGATGACGGTGAGCGCACCCGCGTCGCCATGGACGCGTTCGATGGGGGCGGCGACGCCCGTCGAGGTCTCGTTGTGCGGCCAGGCGTACACGTCGACGCCCTCGACGGCCTCGGCGACGGTGCGCGTGCCCGGTGCGGCCTTGCGCACATCGGGGGTCTGCAGCCACGGGGCGGCCGCGGCCGAGGCGAACTTGCCGCCGAACTCGCCGAAGACGAGGTTCTGGCTGCGCTTCTCGATGAGGCCGAAGGCGGCGGCATCCCAGAAGGCGGTCGATCCGCCGTTGCCCAGGATGATCTCGTAGCCCTCGGGCAGGCGGAACAGCTCGGCGAGACGCTCGCGCGTGCTGGCGACCAGGTTCTTCACGGGGGCTTGGCGGTGCGAGGTGCCCAGGATGCTCGCGCCACGGGTGACGAGAGACTCGAGCTGCGCTCCGCGCACCTTCGAGGGGCCGCATCCGAAGCGGCCGTCGGCGGGCAGGAGGTCGGTGGGGAGGTCCACGTGCGGCATGGGCTCGATTCTAGGGCGCGGGGTGGCGGCATCCGGAGTCTGTGTCGGATGGGGTCGGTAGGCTGTCCTTACCAGCCGCGCGACGCCGAGGACTCCTGAATGACCGATCTCATCGACACCACCGAGATGTACCTGCGCACGATCCTCGAACTCGAGGAAGAGAACATCGTGCCCCTGCGGGCCCGCATCTCCGAGCGTCTCGGGCACTCCGGCCCCACCGTCTCGCAGACCGTCGGCCGGATGGAGCGCGACGGTCTCGTGGTCGTCTCCGAGGACCGCCGCCTCGAACTCACCGGTGACGGGCGTCAGAAGGCCGTCGACGTCATGCGCAAGCACCGCTTGGCCGAGCGCCTGCTCAGCGACGTGATCGGTCTCGACTGGGCCTACGTGCACGACGAGGCCTGCCGCTGGGAGCACGTCATGAGCGAGCAGGTCGAGCGCCGCCTCGTCGAGCTTCTCGGGCACCCCACCGAATCGCCCTACGGCAACCCGATCCCCGGTCTCGATCAGCTCGGCGACGTCGCCAGCTCGACGTTCGAAGAGGGCGTCGTCGGCCTGGTCCGCAAGCTCAACGATGCGGGCGGGCCCATCACCGGTACGGTGCGGCGCCTCGCCGAACCCGCCCAGGTCGACCCCGAGCTGCTCCAGCAGCTCAAGGCCGCGGGGGTCCTGCCCGGGGCGCGAGGCGACTACCGGTTCAACGAGGGATACGTCCTCGTGCAGATGGAGGGCGCCGACGAGGGGCTCGAACTCCCCGTCGAGGTGGCGTCGCACATCTTCCTCGTCGACGAGGCCTGAAACCCCTTCTTCGGTCGTCGATTCGTCGCGTGGTGTCCCGCGATGTCGTCGCGAGGCCGGGGCGGCCGTGCATCTCCTGTACGCGATGTCCTTTGCGTGACTTGTTCGTTATCTTCGGGTAGCCTCTGAGGGTCCACAGGCGAGAAGCCCGCCGTCGGACCCCTCGCGGTTTGCCTCCCCGGCTCGTCGTCCGCAGAGGGTGAAGCCCGCACATCGTGCCCCCAATATCGAGTGCTGACGAGCCAGCGTCTTCACGGACGCAGAGGCGCCGGAGGAAATTTGGCTGAACACACCCATCCCGTCGATGACCGACCCGAGGTCTCCTCGACGGGGCTGACCCGGAAGAGCGCGCGCGCAGCGGTTGCCCGACCCTCGCGTCGCACCATTCGACCCACCGCTCCCGCGGCATCCCCGGTTCCCCGGACCGCGCCGCCCGCCCGTTCGCTTCCCGCGGCCCGCCGCGTCGGAAAGCCCCTGCGCAGCGCCGTCATCCTGTCGATGGTGGCCGGTCTCGTCGCCACGGTCGCGATCCCGGCTTACGCGGCGACGGTGCCGCCCTCGAACACGGTGACCCTGGGCGAGATGTCCGCTCCCGACAACCAGTCGATGGTCGTCGCCTCTGACGTCGCCAGTGAGACCCTCGATCGCAGCAGCTACTCGGCGACCACCGCCGACGAGATCCAGAAGAAGAAGGATCAGGAAGCCGCCGCTGCCGCCGCCGCGGAGCGTGCGCGTCAGCTGGCCGCCAGCGCCGGCGCATCGCTGTCGAACATCGACCTCAACATGACCGCTCCCGGTTCGGGAGAGGTGCGCTGGCCGCTGACGAGCTACGTGCTCGGTCGTGGTCTGTGGGACTCCGGATATCACCAGGGCGTCGACCTGCTCGCTCCCGGTGGGCAGCCGATCTTCGCCGCCGCCGCGGGCGTGGTGAGCACCTCGTCCGAGAGCTTCGGCGGCTACGGCGTGGGTATCGTCATCGAGCACGTGATCAACGGTCAGAAGGTCTCGACCACGTACGGACACATGACGTACGGCAGCCGTCAGGTCCAGGCGGGCGACACCGTCGCCGCGGGCCAGCTCATCGGTCTCGTCGGGTCGACCGGAAGCTCGACCGCCAACCACCTCCACTTCGAGGTGCACATCAACGGCCAGGTCGTCGACCCCTACGCCTGGCTGCAGCAGAACGCGGGCTGACCGCTTCTCCTCGAGCGCTGGACCTCGA
>NZ_JARHXC010000217.1:0-26974 GCF_029222405.1 Microbacterium sp. Kw_RZR3
GCGCGAACTGCAGGTCGAGCTCGATGGTGACGTCCTTGCCGACGAGGACGCCGCCGGTCTCGAGAGCGGCGTTCCAGGTGAGGCCGAAGTCTTCACGGTTGATGACCGTCTTGGCGGTCGCACCGGCCTTGTAGTTGCCCCACGGGTCGGTGCCGAAGCCGCCGAAGTCGATGGAGAAGGTGGCGGGCTTGCTGACGCCGCGGATGGTCAGCTCACCGTCGACGAGGAAGTCGCCGTCCTCGACGCGGACGCCGGTGGAGCGGAAGTCCATGGTCGGGTAGGTCTCGGTGTCGAAGAACTCGGCCGAACGGAGGTGCTGGTCGCGGCCCTCGTCCTTGGTGTCGACCGAGGTGACGTCGACGGACGCCTCGACGGTGGCCTCGAGCGGGTTCTCGGGGGCGACGAGCGTGGCGCTCTTCATGCCGAAGGTGCCGCGCACCTTGGAGATCATCATGTGACGCACGGTGAAGGTCACCTCGCTGTGCGAGGGGTCGAGCACCCAGGTGCCCGCCTTGTAACCGGGGATGTCGAGGGTCGTTGCGTCGGTCATGTCACTCCTAAAGGTCTGGGGAGCCGAATCGGCGTCCTGCGGGGAGGAAACTCCCATTCACACGAATGTATTCCACGATCGTGAAAAAAGACGAACCCGAGGGTGCCGCAGCCCCCTCGGGTTCGTGAACATCGGATGTCGTCAGCCGACCTTGAGCAGGTCGATGATGAAGATCAGGGTCTTGCCGCCGAGGAAGTGGCCACCGGCGGGGCCGTAGGCCAGGTGCGGCGGGATCACGAGTTCGCGGCGTCCGCCGACCTTCATGCCCGGGATGCCGTCCTGCCAGCCCTGGATCAGGCCACGGAGCGGGAACTGGATGCTCTCGCCGCGTCCCCACGAGGAGTCGAACTCCTCGCCCGACTCGTACTCGACACCGGCGTAGTGCACGGTGACGGTGTCGCCGGGCTTGGCCTCGTCACCGTCGCCGACGATGATGTCGCGGATGACGAGGTCGGAGGGGGCGGGGCCGCTGGGAGCGTCGAACTCCGGCTTGGTGCGATCAGTCATGGGTCCATCCAAGCACGCCCGGCCCCTTCGAAAAGCCCCTGGACAAAGACTCAGCGCCCGGTGCCGCGGCGATGCCTGCGTGTCTCCCGGGCGCTGAGTTGGCCTACATCGATGGTGCTCCCGCGTCGCCGCGCTGTCAAGACCCCGGTGCGGCGGACGCCGGCGCGGGGCACAGGAAGCAGCAACGGGTCACCCCGCCTCACGGCGCGAGCAACGCCGCGCGTGCCGCCGTCGTCCGCTCCAGCAGCTGACGCTCGGTCGCCACCGCGTGCGGATCCCGGCCCGAGAGCGCGCGCTGTCGCGCGGCCGCGAGGGCGGTGGCATCCACGATGAAGCTGTTCATGATGCCGGAGCGGTCGCCGCGCAGCGTGCGCGCCCAGGCCACCGCCGAGCGGCGTCCGGGGGCGGTGGCGAGCATCTCGACCTCTTGCGGGGTGAACCACCCGGCGTCGGCGTATTCGCCGAGGCGGGCGCGGGTGAGCCGGGACTCCTCGCGGCGGAGCAGCAGGATGCCGACGATGAACGCCACGAACAACGGCACCTGCAGCGTCGCGTACACCTCGAAGAAGTTGAAGAACGTGGCCGATCCGTTCCACACCGCGTGCAGCACGATCGCCCCGATCAGTCCGGGAACGGCGTAGCTCAGCGCCTGGCCCGTCCGCAGCGACCGCCGCGCCGCCAGCCCGAAGGCGAAGCCGGTGAGGCTGGTGAACATGACGTGAGCGAACGGCGACAGGACCGCGCGGAGGAAGAACGTCGTCGCGACCTCCCCCGGACCCCCCTCGAGGTATCCGATCGCGAAGTACTGCACGTTCTCGGTCAGCGCGAATCCTGCGCCGATGAGGGCGCCGTACACGATCCCGTCGACGGGCCCGTCGAAGAAGCGACGCGCGAAAGCGTAGAGGAGCAGCACGCCGAGACCCTTGGCGACCTCTTCGACGATCGGCGCCTGAACGACCGAGCTCACGGCATCCGGCAGTCCTCCCGTGACCACGGTCACCAGGAGGTCGACGCCCAGCGCGATCGCCACCGAAGCCACCGCGCCCCACGCGGCCGCAAAGATCAGCAGGCGGCGCGGCTCGGGTTCCCACCGGTCGATGTAGCGCACCACGAACCAGACGACGACGAACGGGATGGCCGCCAGCACGAGCCCGGTGAAGGATGCCGCGAGCCCGAGGAACCGCGTGAAGTACAGCACCAGCAACGCCAGCACCGGAACGAGCAGCGCCGCGACGATCCACAGCGCCACTCCCCCTCCGCGCAGCCGGGGCGGAGCGGCCGAGACGGCGACGGGCGGGGTCGTCGAGATGCGGGCCGGCTGCCCGGGAGAGGGCTGAGAGAGCGGCGAGGGGTAGCTCATGCGACACAGCCTAGGGGCCGTCCGGAGACTCGATTCGAGGGTTGTGGAACCGGTCGACGCGGGGCGCCCGGTAGCGTGGAGGCATGCGTTTCGCCCACGTCCGTTCCCCGGAAGGGGCGGAGTCCCCTCGACTGGTCAGCGTCTACGCCGAAGAGTTCTCCTTCGTCGACGAGTTCTTCGACGGTGCGCCCCGCACTCTCGAGCAGCTCATCGTCGGCGGCGACGAGCTCCTCGAGCGGGTTCGGGATGCCGCGCCCTCCGCGCCACGGCATCCGCTGTCCGGTGTCGCCTTCGCGTCGGCGGTGCTCGCTCCCCCGTCGATCCTCGCGGTCGGCTTGAACTACGCCGCGCACTCGGGCGAACTGGGCTTGAAGACCGACGCCGGTCCGACCGTGTTCGTCCTGTGGCCGAACTCGCTCACCGCGCACGAGGCGACGACGTCGTGGCCCCGCGCGCTCAGCGAGGCGGTCGACTACGAGGCCGAGCTCGGCGTCATCATCGGCCGCCCGGGCCGAGACGTCGCCGAGGCCGACGCCCTCGAGCATGTCTGGGGCTACACAGTGGTCAACGACATCACGGCGCGCAACATCCAGTTCTCGGAAGCCCAGTGGTCGCGCTGCAAGTCGTTCGACGGCTTCACCCCGACGGGTCCGTTCGTCGTGACGGCCGACGAGATCCCCGACCCGCAGGACCTGCACATCTGGACCGTCGTCGACGGGCACACGGTTCAGGATGCCAGCACCGGCCAGATGGTGCGGTCGGTCGCGACGCTCATCCACAAGTTGTCCGAGTCGGCGACTCTCCTGCCCGGAACCCTCATCTCGACGGGAAGTCCCGGAGGCGCGGGCTACTCGCGCGACCCGCAGATCTTCCTCCGCGACCGCTCGACCGTCACCGTCGGCATCGACGGGATCGGTGAGCTGACGACGCACTGCCGCATCCTGGACTGACGGCACGACACGCGAGAGGGGCGGGGCCGAGCGGTCCCGCCCCTCTCGCGTTCGCTCACTCCTCGACGACGCTGTCCGCGGCGCGCTGAACCGGGATGGCCTGCGTGATCGGGTGCAGGCCCGACAGCCGCGCGGGCGACAATTGCTTGGTGACCTCTTCGCGAGACATGAGCCCCGCCTCGACGACGAGGTCGGCGACGTTGCGGTGCGTGAGCAGGGCCGTCTTCGCGAGCGCCGCAGCCGCCGCGTAGCCGATGAACGGCGTGAGGGCGGTGACGACGCCGACCGAGGAACCGACCATCGCACCCAGACGCTCGCGGTTCGCCGTGATTCCGTCGACGCAGTTGACGCGGAGCGTCCACATCGCCTGGCGCATCCAGGTGATCGACTGGTAGATCGAGTGCGCGATGACCGGCTCGAAGGCGTTGAGCTGCAGCTGGCCACCCTCGACCGCCATCGTCACGGTCATGTCGGCGCCGACCACAGAGAACGCGACCTGGTTGACGACCTCGGGGATGACGGGGTTCACCTTGCCGGGCATGATGCTCGAACCCGCTTGGCGCGGCGGGAGGTTGATCTCGCCCAGGCCCGCCTGCGGACCGCTCGAGAGCAGGCGCAGGTCGTTGCAGATCTTCGAGAGCTTGATCGCGTTGCGCTTCAGCGACGACGAGAACGACATGAAGGCGCCCGTGTCGCTCGTCGACTCGACGAGGTCGGTCGCCGTCTCGAGGTCGAGACCCGTGATCTCGCGCAGGTGCCGCAGCACGGCCTTGCCGTATCCCGCGTGCGCGGTGATGCCCGTGCCGATGGCCGTGGCGCCCATGTTGATCTCGTACAGCAGGTACGCGTTCTCGGTGAGCCGGCTGTAGTCCTCGCCGAGCGTGGTGGCGAAGCCGTGGAACTCCTGCCCCAGCGTCATGGGCACGGCATCCTGCAGCTGCGTACGGCCGACCTTGAGGACGTCGTGGAACTCGTCGGCCTTGACGAGGAACGACTGACGCAGCAGCGCCAGCTCTTCGAGAAGGCTCTTCAGCGTGAGGGCGAGCCCGATCTTGATCGCGGTCGGGTAGACGTCGTTCGTCGACTGACTGCGGTTGGTGTCGTCGATCGGCGAGAGGAACGCGTAATCGCCCTTCTCGCGCCCCGCCATCTCGAGCGCGATGTTGGTGATGACCTCGTTCGCGTTCATGTTGGTCGAGGTGCCGGCGCCGCCCTGGATGACGCCCACCGCGAACTCGTCGTGGAACTCGCCGTCGATCACTCGCTGCGCGGCGCGGTCGATGAGGTCGGCCTTCGCCGGGTCGAGCACGCCGATCTCGCGGTTGGCGCGGGCCGAGGCCTGCTTGACCATGGCGAGGGCGCGCACGAGGTCCGGATACACCGAGATCGGTCGCTTGGCGATCGGGAAGTTCTCCAGCGCGCGGGCGGTGTGGATGCCCCAATACGCGTCGAGGGGGATCTCGAGCGTTCCCAGGGAGTCGGTCTCGGTGCGGGTACGCGTCTTTGCGTCCAGAGTCATGTGTCGTCCTTGTGGGGTCACGTGAAAGGGGATGCCACGAGCCTAACCACCGGAACCACGAGCACCCCTGGACGCGACGGCCTGTCGGCATCCTCGGACCGTCCGCGGTGTCGGTTGCGGGCGCTGCGCTCGGACATGGCGGGCGAAGCGGTCGGCTCGGTGGGCAGCGGCGGCCGGGCGCGGCGCTCGGCATCGGCGGGCGCGCCGGCGGTGTGGCGGCCGGCGCGGCGCGGAACGGTGACCGGCACCGCCCTCAGCGCTTGCGCGAGAAGGCCTCGAGCCGCCCCTCGGGGGTGAGGGCAGCCATCTCCTCGACCCACGCGGGCGTGAAGTAGCCCGAGGTGTCGGCGTCGACCACCGGGACGACGGCGTGGGTGATCGTGTCGTCCCAGACGTGCACGAGGTGGAAGGACTGGCCGGCATCCATGCCGTTGACCTCGTCGGCCGGGCGGGCGAGATCCATCGTGTAGCAGGACGCGGCCGCGACACTCACGGGCACGCCCGCGAACGTTCCCGACGTCGAGTAGTGCAGGTGCCCGGCGAGGATCGTACGGACGTCGCTGCCCGCGATCGCCGCCGCGAGTCGGGGTTGGTCGCGGAGCTCCAGGATGTCGAAGAAGGGGATGTGCGTCGGGAGCGGCGGGTGGTGCAGGGCGAGGATCGTGCCGAGGGGTGCGGGGGTCGCGAGCTCGCCGCGCAACCACTCCAGCTGCTCGGCGTCGAGGTCGCCGTGGTGCCAGCCCGGCACGGTCGAGTCCAGCGCGATGATACGGAGTCCGTCGAGGTCCCACACGCCGGTCACGGGCTCGAGCGACGGCTCTCCGTCGAGGAGACCGGCGCGCAGCGCGGGGCGTTCATCGTGGTTTCCCGCGACCCAGACGACCGGCGCTCCGAGACGCTCGGCCCACGGCTCGACCGCCGCGCGCAGCGCCCGGTACGCCTCCGGCTCGCCGAGGTCGGTGAGGTCACCCGTGAACACGACGGCGTCGGGACGGACGCCGGTGGCCTCGGCGGCATCCAGTGTCCGTCGGAGGTTCGCGGCGGTGTCGTACCGCTCGCCGAGCAGGCGATCGCCGCCCAGCAGATGGGTGTCGCTGAGGTGGAGGATCACACGCCGCGCGGGCGCGTGCTGACCGAACTGCACGGATGCCATGGGCTCAGCCTAGAAGAGGCCTCCGACACGCGACCCGCGAGCGCACCGTCAGTGGTTGAAGAGGATCAGCAGCAGGGCGCCGAGGACGGCCGCCGCGCACACCCCGAAACACAGGTACGCACCGACGAGAGCGATGCGCTTCTGCCCGTCGCTGAGCGGATTGCGCGCCGCCGCCTTGGCCGCCGCCTTCTCGGCGCGGCGCCGCTGCTTGTCGGTGAGCACGGTGATGGCATCCGTGAACTCGACCGGCGCGACCAGGGGCGGGCGCCCGCCGCGCACGAGCAGGCGCAGCCCGAGGGCGTAGAAGGTCACCACGATCGAGGCGCCGATGATGGCGGCGACGAAGACGTGGAGGAAGGCTTCCCAGTCGATGGTCACGCGTCGTCCTTCCCGGAGCGCTCGAGACGGCGTTGGCGACGCGTCGGGCCGGGCTTGCGCGGCACCTTGACGGCGGCTCCCGAGTCGGCGACCTCGCTCATCGCGTTGGCCGAGGTGACCGAGTCGCGGCGCGAGCGGAGGAAGAGGCCGAGGATGATCGCGACGGCGATCACCGCATCGACCGCGACACCCCAGCCGCCCAGCCACACCACGATGAGCGCGGCCGCGGCGCCCACGGCACCCGCGGCGGGGAGCGTCAGGACCCAGCCGATCATGATGCGGCCGACGGTGTTCCAGCGCACCGTCGATCCGCGGCGCCCGAGGCCCGAGCCGATGACCGAGCCGGACGCGACCTGCGTGGTCGAGAGGGCGAAGCCGAGAGCACTGGATGCCAGGATGGTCGCCGCCGTCGACGTCTCGGCCGAGAAGCCCTGGGCCGGCTTGACGTCGGTCAGCCCCTTACCGAGGGTGCGGATGATGCGCCAGCCGCCCATGTACGTGCCGAGGGCGATCGTGATGGCGCACGCGAACACGACCCAGATGTGCGGATCGGGATCGGATGCCGACTGCCACCCCACGGTGATGAGCGCGAGCGTGATCACACCCATCGTCTTCTGCGCGTCGTTGGTGCCGTGCGCGAGCGCCACGAGCGATGAGGTGAAGATCTGGCCCCAGCGGAAGCCGTCGCGACCGTCGGCCTTCGTGTCGTACCGCCGGGTGACGCCGTAGGCGATCTTCGTGACCGTGAAGGCGATGATGCCCGCCGTCAACGGCGCGATGAGGGCGGGGAGGATGACCTTGCTGAGCACGACGCCGGTGTCGATGGCCGAGACGCCGACGCCCACGAGGGTCGCGCCGATGAGACCGCCGAACAGCGCGTGCGAGGAGCTGGAGGGAAGCCCCAGCAGCCACGTCAGCATGTTCCACGTGATCGCACCGATGAGGCCCGCGAAGATGATCGGCGGGAAGATCTCGGGCGAGAGCTGATCCTCGCGGATCATGCCCCCGGAGATGGTCTTGGCCACCTCGGTCGACAGGAAAGCGCCGACCAGATTCAGACAGGCCGCGAGGAGCACGGCGACCTTCGGCTTCAATGCACCGGTGGCGATGGGCGTGGCCATCGCGTTCGCGGTGTCGTGGAATCCGTTGGTGAAATCGAAGAACAGTGCCAGGCCGATGACCAGCACGATGACGAGGGCTGCGCTCTCCACCGTTCGCTTTCCGTGAGGAGGAAGAAGGGATGCCGACGGGATCGGCGCGACGAACGAAGAGTTCACCTGGAGTTCGACACCCGTTCACCGAGGTCGCGTGGAAATCATGTCACCGGCGACCACGACGGTCAAACCGGGCGGCCCGAGGCCGCGGCATCCGCAGGTTCTTCCCGGCTGGGGAACGCCCAGGCGGAGTGTCGGCGCGGCCGACTACCGTAAAGGGGTGACCGATATCGACGTTTCGTCCGTTCCGCCCGTCGCCGCCCGTCGTCCCGTCCCCCGCTCGCACCATGGTGACACGTTCGACGATCCCTACGAATGGCTGCGCGCGAAGGACGACGCCGAGGTCGTGGCGCACCTCGAGGCCGAGAACGCCTACACCGACGCGCGCACCGCGCACCTGGCATCCCTCCGCGACGAGATCTTCGGCGAGATCAAGGGACGCACGCTCGAGAACGACCTGTCCGTCCCCGTTCGTCGCGGCGACTGGTGGTACTACGGACGCACGGTGGCCGGTGCCCAGTACGGCATCCAGTGCCGCGCTCCCCTGACCGCGCCCGACGACTGGACCCCGCCGCAGCTCTCGCCCGACGAACCCGTCGCCGGCGAGCAGGTCCTCTTCGACGGCAACGTCGAGGCCGAGGGCACCGACTTCTTCTCGCTCGGCAGCTTCGAGATCTCGAACGACGGCACGCGCATGCTCTACGGCATCGACGTCGCCGGCGACGAACGGTACACCGTGCGTGTGCGCGACCTGATCACGGGCGAGACGCTCCCCGACGAGATCCCCGGCACGTTCTCGGGGGCGACGTTCTCTCCCGACGGCCGCTTCATCGTGTACACCACCGTCGACGACGCATGGCGCCCCGACACCGTCTGGCTGCACGAGATCGGTACGGCGGTGGATGCCGACGAGAAGCTGTTCCACGAGCCCGATGAGCGCTACTGGGTCGGGGCCGACTTCACGCGCAGCGACCGCTATCTCGTGATCGGCGTGGGTTCCTCGATCACGTCGGAGGACCGTCTGATCGACGCCGACGACCTGCGCGGCGAGGCCCGCATCGTCTGGCCCCGGCGCGAGGGCGTCGAGTACTCCGTCGATCACGCGGTCGTCGACGGCGAGGACGTGTTGTACATCCTCCATAACGACGGAGCGCTCGATTTCGAGCTCGTCCGGGTCCCGGCATCCGATCCCCAGGGTCCGCGCGAGACGGTGGTCCCGCATCGCGTGGGCCAGCGCCTGCTCGGCGTCGACACCTTCCGCGACTGGGGCATCATCGCGTACCGGCGCGACGGGCTCGCCCGCCTCGGCATGCTCTCATACGCCGACGGAGCCGTCGACGAGATCGCATTCGACGAGCCGCTCTACAGCGTCGGAAGCGGGGGCAACCCCGAGTGGGCGCCGCCCGTCCTGCGGCTGGGCTACGGCTCGTTCGTGACCCCCGGCACCGTGTACGACTACGTGGTCGCGACCGGCGAACTGCTCCTGCGCAAGCGTCAGCCCGTCCTCGGCGGCTTCGACCCCGCCGACTATGGCCAGGCGCGCGTCTGGGCACCGGCCGACGACGGCACGCGAGTGCCCGTGTCGCTCGTCTGGAAGCGGTCGTTCGGCGAGCCCGGCTCGACCCCGCGACCTGTCCACCTCTACGGGTACGGCTCGTACGAGCACTCGATCGAGCCCGGATTCTCGGTGCCGCGCCTGTCGCTGCTGGACCGCGGCGTCATCTTCGCGGTCGCGCACGTGCGCGGCGGCGGCGAGATGGGGCGCCAGTGGTACGAGGACGGCAAGCTCCTCGCCAAGCGCAACACGTTCACCGACTTCGTCGCGGCCGGGCGGCACCTCGTCGCTGAGGGCTACACGACCCCTGATCGCATCGTCGCAGAGGGCGGCAGCGCCGGGGGCCTGCTCATGGGCGCGGTCGCGAACCTCGCTCCGGAGCTCTTCGCGGGAATCCTCGCGGACGTGCCGTTCGTCGACGCGCTGACGACGATCCTCGACCCCTCGCTCCCCCTCACCGTCATCGAGTGGGACGAATGGGGCGACCCGCTGCACGATGCCGACGTCTACGCGTACATGAAGTCGTACTCGCCGTACGAGAACGTGCGCGAGGGCGTGGAGTACCCGCGCATCCTCGCGGTCACGTCGTTGAACGACACCCGTGTGCTCTACGTCGAGCCGGCCAAGTGGGTGCAACGTCTGCGCGAAGTCGGCGCCGATGCCCTGCTGAAGTGCGAGATGGTCGCCGGTCACGGCGGCGTCAGCGGTCGCTACAACGCCTGGCGCGAGCGCGCGTTCGAGCTCGCGTGGCTGCTGGACGTGCTGGGGCTTGCCGAGTAGGCGGGGCGGCCGCTGCGATCGCGGGCGGCGGCTGCGTGTCCCACTTTGTGCAGATCTGGAGCCTCCTTCCCGCACAAGGTGGGACATGGTTTTGACAGTGCGCTCAGCGTGTCCCCTTTTGTGCAGATACGGAGCCTCCTTTCTGCACAAAGTGGGACACGAGCCGTCGGAACTGCTGTTCCTCCCCCGCGCGGCGATAGAAGAGATCATCCACGGATAACGCGATCGGGTGAGCAACGGCACGCGCAACACCGCCATGCTCGGCGGATGGTCGACGAACCTCGAATCTTCTCCGTTCGGGATGCCGTGGCCTCGGGCCGCTCCCGCTTCGCGCTGCGTCACGTCGGTGTCAGGGCGCCGTACAGTGGCGTCCGCTCATCCGCTGCACCGCCCGCAGTGGACGACCTCGAGGCACGCGCGGCGGAGTACGTCCCTCTGCTCCGGAGCGGGCAGTTCTTCAGCCACGAGACCGCGCTGGGGCTGCTTGGCGTGCCGCTTCCGCCTTTCCCTTTCGTCCCCGGCATCCACGTGTCGGCTCATCGTCCAGTTCGCGAGCCCCGCGTGAACGGCATCCTCGGACACCGTCTGCAGGCACGGGATGCCGCGACGCTCCTGACGCGGCGTGGCTGGCCGGTCGAGCATCCCGTGCGTGCGTGGCGGCAATGCGGGACGCTGTGGAGAATCGACGACCTCGTCGCAGCCGCGGATTTCCTCCTCACGGACGCCGTGCCACGAATCGAGGCGGACGAACTCGCCGCTGAGATCGCGCGCATGGGCGACACGCGGAAGCTCCTCCTCACGCGGGCCCTCAGCCTCAGTCGCTTCGGTCCGCGCTCCGCCTCTGAGACACGGCTACGGTTGCTGCTGATCCGTCACTCTCTCCCGGAACCCGAGATCTCCGTGGTTCTCCGTGATGCGAGCGGGACCTTCGTCGCCGAGCTCGATCTCGCGTATCCCTCGTGGAGGGTGGCCGTCGAGTACGACGGGCGCGTCCATGCCGAGGACATGCGCCAGTTCGCTCGGGACGCCGACCGCTGGGATGCCATTCGGGAGTGCGGTTGGGAGCACGTCCGCATCCTGTTCCACCACACGCGAGGAGATGGCGCAGTGGCGGTCCGAAAGGTGCGCGGGGCGCTCCGGCGTGCGGGCTGGCAGCCCTGACGCGAATCGTGTCCCACTTCGTGCAGAAAGTCGCGCCGGAACCGGCACAAAGTGGGACATGCCCGGCGCGAGGAAGGCATCGGCACTCCCCAGGCGAGGGCGATGTCCCACTTTGTGCAGAAATCTGCTGCCGGATCAGCACAAAGTGGGACACGCGCAGGCAGTGAGGTCGCAAGGGCGGCGGGGCCGGACGCGCCAACGGCGACGCCCCGCCCCGCGCCAAGCGGGACGGGGCGTCGAAGCGAAAGGCTCAGCCGAACAGCGCCGCGGCCTCTTCGTATCGGTACAGGGGAACGCTGTTGAGCTCACCCAGCGCGTCGGCGAACGGCACGCGAACGATGTCGGTGCCGCGCATCGCGACCATCTGGCCCCAAGCGCCCTCGTGCAGGGCATCGGCGGCGTGCAGGCCGAGACGCGTCGCGAGCACGCGGTCGAACGCCGAGGGCGAGCCGCCGCGCTGGATGTGTCCGAGGACCGTCGCGCGGGTCTCGATTCCGGTGAGACGCTCGATCTCGGGGGCGAGCAGCTCGCCGATGCCGCCGAGGCGGGGACGGTTGAAGGCGTCGAGGCCCTTGTCGCTGAAGGCCTCGTCCATACCCTTGAGCTTGAAGCCCTCCGACACGACGACGAGGGGCGCGCGGCCGCGATCGTGCGCGCGGGTGACCTGCTCGACGATCTCTTCGATCGACATCGGAACCTCGGGGATGCAGATCACGTGGGCGCCCGCCGCGATACCGGCGTGCAGCGCGATCCAGCCGACGTGACGCCCCATGACCTCGGCCACCATGCACCGCTGGTGCGAGTCGCCCGTGGTGCGGAGGCGGTCCATGGCATCCGTCGCGATGTTCACGGCCGTGTCGAAGCCGAACGAATAGTCGGTGGCGCGAAGGTCGTTGTCGATCGTCTTGGGAACACCCAGCACGTTGATGCCGTCCTTCGACAGACGGTCGGCCGCGGCGAGGGTCCCCTCGCCACCGATGGCCAGGATGCCGTCGAGCCGGTGCCCGTACATCGTCTTGGAGATGTTCTCGGCACCGCCGCGCACGCCCTCGTAGGGGTTCGTGCGGCTGGTGCCGAGGATCGTGCCGCCGACCTTCGACAGACCCTTCACCTCGTGGCGGGTCAGCGGGAAGAAGTCGCCGTCGACCACGCCTCGCCATCCGTCACGGATGCCGACGAACTCGATGTCGTAGTTGGTCGTGCCCTTCAGCACGACGCCACGGATGACCGCGTTGAGACCGGGGCAGTCGCCGCCGCTGGTCAGGATGCCGATCTTCATGGGCAGAGTCCTCTGGTGCTGTGGTTCGGGTGGAGGGAGGCGCCATTGCCGTCTTCGACCCTATCGCCGCGGGCGGGAACGGTGCCACACGGCGACCCGGATGCCGACACCCCGGCCCGACCGCCCTGTTCGAGCCGGCACGCGGCCACCGTCACGCGCGGTTCCAGCTGTCACCGTCGCGAACCCACTCCTGCTCGGGTGCCGACTGTTCGACTGGTGAGAACCAGAAGGTCTCGTCGGGTCCCCACCCGGCCACGGTGCTCGCACCGAGGTCGCCGAGGCCGACGACCCGACCGGCCGTGGCGAGGTACCCGCTCACGCTCAGGTGCACCCCCGCGGCTTCACCGGCGACGGCCGCCCAGTCGGGCTGCACCCACATGCCTTCGCGCCCCGTCGTCCACCCCCACACATTGCGTCGGCTCGCGGTGACCGGGAACGGATGCCGCCGACACAGCGCCGCCCACGCTTCGGGGCCGTCGATCTCGATGACCTCGCCGTCCGGTGCGGCGAGAGGTCGAACGCGTGCGGAGGTCCACCCCCAGGAGTCTTCGACGAGCGTGAGGCCGACCGGCCCCGCCGTGCCGCGCACACGCGTGGAGCGCGGAAGGGCGAACGCGGGGGTCGACCACCACGAGCCGGAGAGACGGACGTCGTCAATCTGTCGGGCGAAGGACACCTCTTCTTCGACCTGCTCGCTTCGCCACCGGGCCGAGAGCTCTTCGGGGGCCTCCATCGACGCGGGAGAGTTCTCCCAGCGCACCATCGCCTGCGTGTCCCGCTCGACCCCGCTCCCCCACCACGAGGTTCCGGGAGCTCCGGCGACCGCCGCGGCGACACGCTCGAGCACGGGCCGCAGGTCCTCGGTCGCGGCCAGGACGTCCTCACCGGAGGGCGGCTGCCAGTACGCGGCGTGGTCCACAGCGAGAGACAGGGCCGTGAAGAGGAGCGCGTCGGTGAGCTCGGGGATCGCGACCCGTGCCAGCGCGGCGGCGGCCTCGGCGGGCGACACCTCGGGTTCGGTGAACGACGAGGCGTCTCCGGCGATCGCGACGACCGTCCCCGGATTCTCGTCGAGGGCCTGCGCGGCCCACGACACGGCCCAGGCCGCATCGCGTGCCTCCGGCCCGTCGGGGGCGAGCCGCAAGACTTCTAGACACAGCCGGCGTCCGCGTGGTCCCGCGAGCAGGGTGTCGGCGCTGAGGGTCATCTGCCGACCTTAGCGAGGGCGTCGGACATCGAACGGACTCGCGCCCGAGCGCAGCGGGGCAATGGCGGCGCGATGGCGGCCACGCCGAATGCGCGGATGCCCCGGGGCCGAAGCCCCGGGGCGTCCGTCGAAGCGGGCTCAGGCCGCGCCGAGCGCCTGACGCAGCAGGTGCATGAGGGCCGAGAGCTGCACCGAGTCGCTGGAGCCGGGCTCGATCGCCTGGCCGTCGAGGGCTCGCGCCGCGAGCCCCTCCTTCGAATCGATGAGCTCGGCGATCTTCGTGTCGATCGTGTGCGCGGCGATGATGCGCCACGCGGTGACGGGCTCCTCCTGGCCGATGCGATGCACGCGATCGATGGCCTGCGTCTGCTCGGCGGCGGTCCACGACAGCTCCGCGAGCACGACGTTCGAGGCGGCCTGCATGTTCAGGCCGACGCCCGCGGCGGTCAGCGAGCACACCGCGATCCCGACGTCGGGGTCGCTGTTGAACGCGTCGATCGCAGCCTGGCGCGCGGTCGAGGTCTGCTCGCCCCGCACCGACACCGCCTTCAGCCCGGATGCCTTGAAGTGGGCCTCCGCGGCATCCATCACGTCGATGTGCTTGGCGAAGAACACGACCTTGCCGACCGAGCGCTGCAGCTGCACGGCGTAGTCGGCCGCGAGGTGCGCCTTGGCCTGACCGATGCGGCGGACCATCGTGAACACGTTCTCGCTGCCCGAGCCGGCGGCCTTGCTCTCTTCGAGCTCGCCGTGCGCCACGAGACGGACGATGTCGTCGTCGATCTCGCCGGGGGCGAGGCCGCGGTCGCCACGCGCCTCGAGGATACGGCGGTACTTCGCCGCGAGGCGGGCGCCGAGTTCGCGCTCGGCCTGCCGGATCGAACGGCCGTACTCGTCGTCGAGCTCGACGGGGAGGTCGGCGACGAGCTTGTCGGGCAGATCGGCGGCGACGTCCTTCTTCTTCCGCCGGACGATGCCCATCGAGATGACGGCCTCGCGCGCCTCGGGGTAGAACGCCTTGTCGGCGGGGGTCAGGCCCGTGGCATCCAGTTTCTCCATCAGCTCGGGACCGGGCTTCTCGCCGTTGGTCCACCCGAGGAAGCGCCAGATCGCGTCGAAGTCCTCGACGTCGTTGATCAGCGGGGTGCCGGTGAGGGCCAGCATGAGCGGGTCGCGGGTCTGCTGACGGACACGGGATGCCAGAGCCAGCACGTTCTGCGAACGCTGCGACGTGAGGTTCTTGATGAAGTGCGCCTCGTCGACGACGACGCCCTTGAGACCGATCGACGACAGCCACGACAGGTGCCGGTCGAGGATCTCGTAGTTGACGATGAAGACATCGGCGAAGGCGTCGATGTCGGCACCGCCGCCCGAGATCACCGTGGCGCGGCGCTGCGGCGTCCAGCGCTGCACCTCCCGCGCCCAGTTCATCTTCACGACGTTGGGCACGACGACCAGCAGCGGGTACGCGTCGGCGACCGAGGCCGCGAGCACCGACTCGGCGGTCTTGCCGAGGCCCGGCTCGTCGGCGAGCAGGAAGGAACGGTGCCCCAGGCGCACGGCCTCGAGGAAGCGCGACTGGTGCGGCATGACCTCGAGCCCGCGGGGAGAGACGCGATCGAACTCGGGGACGGGCGGGAGGTCCATACTGGCGGCCGACCCACCGGCGCCCGTCTCGAACGCCTTGTAGAGCGGGCCCATGAGCTCCCACCCGTCGAGGCGGCGGCGCGGGGCGTCACCGGTCGAGCGCGGGGTGAGGTCGGGCGCGAGGAAGGGGTTCGCCATCTGCCGCGCCTCGATGGACGGCGGGATGACCTGCTTCTCGGCGAGGGCCGCGGGCACGACGGGCGCCACCTGGGGAGCGGTGTCGGTGATGATCAGCTCGTCGGGCGGCAGCTCTGCGCCGGACTCGAGCAGCCAATCCCGGCGCATGCGTCGAGCGACGGGCGAGGTGGCCACATCGACTTCGAGCAACTGGATGAGCGAGGTGTCGCGCGCGGCGGTCTTCGCGAGGATCGTCGCGACCCCGTCGAGGCGCTTGAGCAGCTCGGCGCGCGCGGCGTCGGTGATCTCGGTGTCGGCCTTCACGCGCGCGCGTTCCTCGCGGACGAGGAAGGCGATCACCTGGAACTTCACCCGGTTGGTCGGGCCGAGCTTGCCCCGTTGGGCCTTGGCCTCGACCTCGCGCACCTTGCGCGCCAGGATCGGGATGACGGGGGCTTCGTCGTCGCGTCGCGAGGACGTGGTCTTCCTGCGCCGCTGGCTCGAGCCTCGGGACGCGGTTGCCGTGGTCGGCATGCTCCTCCTGAGCGTGTCGTCCGGACACCTGTCCGGGACGTTCCGGCGCGAGGCCGGCGGATCGGTGACCCCGGGGAACGTCGCTCGGCACGCCGCCTGAGCGGCGGTACCGGCGACCCGCGACGCGTCTACACCGGAACGGCTCGCGAGACAGCGGGTGACGGGGTCGCCAACATTCTAGCGCGCGCAGAGCCGGAACGCGTGAGCTGAACCGGTCGCGGCGTGGTTCGGGGCGCGTTCTGCCGTCCGGGGCGCGAAATACAACGCCCCAAACGTCGGAACGCGCCCCAAACCGGACAGCAGACCCGCCGCGACGCCTGCTCAGGACGCCCGACGCAGACGCAGGCTGTTCAGCACGACGAACACGCTCGAGAACGCCATCGCGGCACCCGCGATCATCGGGTTCAGCAGTCCCAGGGCGGCGAGCGGCAGCGCCGCGACGTTGTACGCGAACGCCCAGAACAGGTTGCCGCGGATGATCCGCATCGTGCGCCGGCTCAACGCCACCGCGGTGACGATGCCCCGTGGATCGTCGCGCATCAGCGCGATGTCGCTCGCGTGGAGCGCGGCGTCCGTTCCCCCGCCCATGGCGATCCCGAGATCCGCGGATGCCAGGGCGGCGGCGTCGTTGACCCCGTCACCCACCATGGCGACGGTGCGCCCCTCGGCCCGCAGAGCAGCGATCTCGTCGACCTTGCCCTCGGGGAGGACCCCCGCGCGGACTCGCTCGATGCCGAGCTCCGCCGCGACGGACCGCGCGATGCGCGCGTTGTCACCCGTCAGCAGAACGGGTTCGAGACCCATCTCGCGCAGGCGGGCGACGGCCTCGGCGCTCTCCGCGCGCACGGTGTCGGCGATCTCGATCACGGCGCGGGCCTGGAGGGCGCCGTCGGCTTCCGCCCACCCCACGACCACGACCGTGCCGCGCTCCTCGGCGGCGTCGACCGCCGTCTCCAGCTCGGGGGTCAGCAACCCTCCACGTTCGACGATCCAGGCGGGACGCCCCGCGAACACGCGGACTCCGTCCACTGTGCCGATCACCCCGCGTCCGGCGATCGCCTCGAGATCGGTCGCGGTCCGCCCCTCCCCCGCGGCGGCGACGATCGCCGCGGCCACCGGGTGCTCCGAGCCGCGTTCGACGGCGGCTGCGCGAGCGATCGCGTCCGTGGCATCCTCCCCCTCCGCGGGGACGACGTTCGCGACGCTCATGCGGCCGCTCGTCAGGGTACCGGTCTTGTCGAGCACGATCGTGTCGATGCGCTCGGCGGACTCGAGGGCTTCGGGTCCGGTGACGAGGACGCCCAGCTGCGCTCCCCGCCCGGTGCCGACGAGGATCGCGATGGGCGTGGCGAGACCCAGCGCGCACGGGCAGGCGATGATGAGCACGGCCACCGCAGCGGTGAAGCCGGCGGCGAGCGGTTGCCCCGCGAGGATCCAGGCGACGAGAGTCAGCACGGCGAGCACGATGACGACCGGCACGAAGATGCCCGAGATGCGGTCGGCCAGCCGCTGCACGCGACTCTTTCCAAGCTGCGCGTCCTCGACGAGTCGCGCGATGCGGGCGAGCCGCGTCTCTTCGCCGACCCCGGTCGCCCGGACGGTGAGTCGGCCACCGGCGGTGATCGTCCCGCCGGTCACCGTGGATCCCGCGGCCGCCTCGACCGGCAGGGACTCACCGGTGAGCATGCTCTCGTCGACCGAGGCCCGCCCGTCGACGACCACACCGTCGGTGGCGATCACGGCACCCGGACGCACGACGAACACGTCGCCCACGCTGAGCTCGTCCACCGGGATGCGGCGGCCGTCCGCGAGTTCGGCCTCGCGCGCGCCGAGGTCGAGGAGCGCGCGCAGCGCCGCGCCCGCCCGCCGGGTCGAGCGCTGCTCGATGAAGCGACCGAGTAGCAGGAGCACCGTCACCGCCGCGGCGACCTCGAAGTAGACCACCGCGCTGGCGTCGTGCACGGGCCCGAAGAGCATGACCTCGTGACGGATGCCGATCCGCCCGGCGTTTCCGAAGACGAGCGCCCAGACGCTCCACAGGTAGGCCGCGAAGGTCCCGAGCGTGATGAGGGTGTCCATCGTCGCGGCACCGTGGCGGGCGTTGCGGAGGGTCGCACGGTGGAACGGCCACCCGCCCCACAGCACCACGGGCGTGGTCAACGCGAGCGAGACCCACTGCCAGCCGGGGAACTGCCACGCCGGCACCATGCCCAGCGCGACCACCGGGATAGCCATCGCCGCCGACGCGAGCAGACGCGTCCGCAGCGGTGTGGACCCGGGCGCGTCGGAGGTGTCGTGGACGTGGCCCCCGTGATCGGAGCCGTGGTCGTGGGCGCCGTGGTCGTGCGCGCCGTGGTCGTGGACGGGACCAGCGCCGTCGGCGCCGTGGGCATCGTGCGGGAGCGCACCGGTGCCGTGGTCGGGTGCATCGAGGCTCTGCGCCGTCACGGCGTCGATCTCTCCGCCGGGCGCGGGCACCGGAACGGATGCCACGGGCTCGCCGGTCGCTCGGGAGGCGGCCCGCGTCCGCACGGTGGCGTCGTACCCCGCGGCACGCACGGCCTCGACGAGCGCCGTGGTGTCGAGCCCGGCCGGGTACTGCACCCGCGCCGTCTCCGTCGCGAGATTGACCGCCGCTCGCACTCCCTCGACGCGTCCGAGACGCTTCTCGACCCGCGCAACGCAGCTCGCACAGGTCATGCCCTCGATGTCGAGCACCGCCTCCGCGACATCGGCGCCCGACGTCGTGGCATCCCTCGATCCGTCCATGGTTCCTCCCGGGGTTCTCCCCCACAGAACAGGATACCCCCTGGGGGTATTCCAGGATCGGGACGAAAATCGGACGCTCCCGCGGCGCACGACCCTACGCTGGACGGATGAGCGACACGATGACGAAGCAGCAACGGGTCGTGCTGACGATCGCGGTGCTCGCGTCGTTCGTGTCGTTCCTCGACGGCACCGTCGTCAATGTCGCCCTGCCCGCTATCGCTCGCGACCTCGGCGGTGGGCTGAGCACCCAGCAATGGGTCGTGGACGCGTACCTCGTGACCCTCGGCGCGTTCATCCTGGTCGCGGGCTCGCTGAGCGACGTCCTGGGACGGGTGGTCGTCCTGCGGATCGGCCTGATCGGATTCGGGATCACCTCCGTCGCGATCGCAGCCGCACCGACCGCCGAGTTCCTCATCGTCGCGCGCGCCCTGCAGGGGGTCGCCGGCGCTCTCCTCGTGCCGAGCTCTCTCGCGCTGATCACCTCGACGTTCCGCGGCACCGCGCAGGCCCGGGCGATCGGCATCTGGACCGGTGCCACCACGATCGCGATGCTCGCAGGTCCGCTCGTGGGGGGCCTCTTCGTCGACACGCTGTCGTGGCGATTGGCGTTCCTCGTGAACGTGCTGCCGATCGCGGTCACGCTGTGGTTGCTGCTTCGCCTCGGTCACGCCGACCACCGGCGCCCAGACGCACGCGTCGACATCCTCGGCGCGGTGCTCTGCGCCGCCGGCCTGGGCGGGATCGTCTTCGCGCTCATCGAACAGCCGAACCTCGGGTGGTCCTCCCCCGTGATCTGGATGCCGGGCGCCCTCGGCGTCCTCTCGTTCGCGGGGTTCCTCGTGCGCCAGCGCTTCGCTCGGCAACCGATGATGCCGCTGGGCCTGTTCCGCTCCCGCAACTTCTGGGCCGGTAATCTCGCCACCGTCTTCGTCTACGCCGCCCTCTCGCTCAACGGCTTCGTCGTCAGCGTCTACCTGCAGCAGGGAGCGGGGCTGCCCGCGACGCTCGCCGGTCTCGCGTCCCTCCCGAGCACGGTGCTGATGATCCTGCTGAGCTCGCGGATGGGCGCCCTCGCCGGCAGGTACGGCCCGCGTCTGTTCATGGCCTTCGGGCCGCTCGTGATGGCGGCGGGAGCGCTCCTGCTGCTGAACGTGCGCACGGACTTCGACTACTGGACGCAGGTGCTTCCGGGCATCGTCGTGTTCGGTCTCGGCCTCACGGCGACCGTGTCACCGCTCACCGCCGCCGTGCTCGGCGCGATCGAAACCGAGCGGTCCGGCATCGCCTCCGCGGTGAACAACGCCGTGTCCCGCGTCGCGGGACTGCTCGCGATCGCGGCGGTCTCGGCCGTCGTCGGCGGCTCGCTCGATCTGGACGGATTCCACCGGGCCGCGGTGTTCACCGCCGTGCTGATGCTGCTCGGTGCTGCGGCGTCGTTCCTCGGCATCCGGAATCACCTGTCGCGTCGCGACTGACGCCCGCGCGGCCCGTCAGGGCGCGGCGCGTCAGCGCAGAATCGCCCGCGTGCGCTCCACGTCGTCGGCCATCTGCACCAGCAGAGCGTCGATGCCGTCGAACGCGACCATCCCGCGAACGCGCTCCACGAAGCGCACCTCGACGTGATGGCCGTAGAGGTCGAGGCCTGTCTCGTCGAGGACGTACGCCTCGACCTGGCGCGCATGCACGTCGTCGAAGGTGGGATTGGTGCCGACGCTGATGGCGGCGGGATAGCTGATGCGGCGTCCGCCCTCGACGTCGACGAGCCACCCGGCGTAGACGCCGTCGGCGGGGACGAACCCCTCGAGGTCGGGTGAGAGGTTCGCCGTCGGGTAGCCGAGTTCGCGTCCGCGCTTGAGCCCGTGCACGACCTCGCCCCAGACGGAGGGGGCGCGGCCGAGCAGGCGCGCGGCCGTCGTGACGTCACCCGCCGAGAGGGCCTCACGAATCCACGTCGACGACACGCGCCGATCGGCGTGCACCGCGCGCACATCGTCGACCACGTCGACGCGGAAGCCGTGCTCCGCGCCCATGCGGGTCAGGAGGTCGGGGTCGCCCGCACCGCCCGCGCCGAAGCGGAAGTCGCGCCCGACGAGCACCGTCCGTGCCTGCAGGGCGTCGACGATCACGCGGCGCGCGAACTCCTCGGCGGGGATCGCGGCGAGGGCTTCGTCGAAGGTCAGCAGGAGCGTGGCATCCACTCCGGCCCGGTCGAGCAGATCGAGCTTCTGGTGCGGGCCGATCACGTCCGGCGGGCAGCGGTCGGGCCGAAGCACGCTGAGCGGATTGCGGTCGAACGTCACCGCGACGACCTTCGCGCCGTCGGAGGCGTCGACGCGGGCGCGGTCGATCACCGCGCGGTGACCGGTGTGCACGCCGTCGAACTTGCCGATCGCGACGACCGACGGTCCGAAATCCGCGGGGACCTCGGCCGCTACGCGGAAGACGATCACGACGCCGTCCGGCGGTGGCGCATCAGCCACCAGAGCCCGAGGAAGGGCAGGACGAGCGGAATGAAGAGGTATCCGTAGCCGTAGACCGACCACACGGTCGGATGCTGGAACAGCGCGGGGTCGACGAGGCTCAGCGTGCCCACGACGAGCACGCCGACGAGTTCGAAGCCGATCGCGATCCACGCCACGCGGTACCACGCCGGCCGCGCCGAGAAGATGAGCGCGAGCGTCGCGAGGATGTACACGACCGCCGCAAGGGCCGACAGTGAGTACGCCAGCGGGGCGTCATCGAACTCGCGCACGATCTGTACGAAAGAACGGCCGGTGGCGGCGAGCGCCATGATGCCGTAGACGACGACGAGGACACGGCCGATGCCGGTCATCCCCCGGGTGCGGGTGGGAGTGGTGGATGCCATGACTCGACGATTCTAGTTGGCCCGCGCGGTCCGCGCCCGGCGGGGCCCCGACGACGCATGTCGAACCTCACGAACGATGGCTTCGACGAGCTCGGCCACCTTCGCCCCAGGTCCCTGAGCCTGTCGAGCCCCAGGTCCCTGAGCCTGTCGAGCCCCAGGTCCCTGAGCCTGTCGAGCCCCAGGTCCCTGAGCCTGTCGAAGGGACCGATACCGGCGTGCAGCCTCGGGCCGCGGCATCCGGAGTCCTCAGGCTACCTGCACCGTCCAGATCACGTGCATGCGCCAGACCATCACGGCGACGGCGAGGGCGGCGACCCCCATGATCACGGTGCTCCACCGGCTGCGTTCGATGAGCGCCCACGCGGCGCCCGCAACCGGCACGAGGGCGGCCGAGACGAGGTACGTCCAGAACTCGAGCAGGCTGCCGGAGGGTGGGTTCCCCGCGAACGGCGCGACGATCGCGACCACGATCTGCACGATGAGCAGCAGTTCGATGAGAGCGAGCGAGCCGACGGTGACGTCTCCCGGGCGGCGGCCGATGAGCCCCGCGACGACCGCGACGATCCCGGCGAGGACGGCGATGCCCACCTGCGCGAGCGTGAACCACAGGATCATCGGGCGACCTCCTCGGGCATGTTCATGACGCTCTTCAGCTGCGCGCCCCGCTTCTCCACGATGCCGACGAGTCGCCCGTCGGGGTCGATCGCGGCGGCCACGGCCCCCGTCAGGCGACCACCCCCGTCGATGCGCTTACCGTGACGCAGGTCGCGGGCCTCGTCTTCGCCGACGGCGATCGCGCCCACGACGACCGAGGCGGCCGTGGCCGGGTTGACGAGCCGCTCCTCGGCGATGTCGTCGACGGATGCCGCGGCGGCGACGTCGAACGCGCCGATGCGCGTGCGGCGCAACATGGTGAGGTGCCCACCCACGCCGAGGGCTCGGCCGAGGTCGCGGGCGAGAGCGCGGATGTAGGTGCCGCTCGTGCAATCGACGACGACATCGAGTTCGACGACCCCCTCGCCCCGGCGAAGGGCACGGACGTCGAAGCGCGACACGGTCACGCGACGCGCCTTCAGCTCGACCTCCTCCCCCGCGCGGGCGAGGTCGTAGGCACGGCGCCCCGCCACCTTGATCGCCGACACGGTGCTCGGCACCTGCTCGATGTCGCCGGTGAGGTCGGCGATGCCCGCGGCGATGGCGTCGTCGGTGACGGCCGTGGCGTCCGTCCGTGACGTCTCGACCCCGTCGGCGTCGTCGCTGTCGGTCGAGACGCCCAGCAGGATCGTCGCCTCGTACGTCTTGTCGGCGCCGACGATGTAGGTCAGCAGGCGCGTCGCGCCCTCGACGCCGAGCACGAGCAGCCCCGTCGCCATAGGGTCGAGGGTGCCGGCGTGCCCGATCTTGCGGGTCCCGAGCGCGCGTCGGGCGCGCGACACGACGTCATGGCTGGTGATGCCCCCGGGCTTGTCGACCAGGAGGATGCCGGGACGCACCATCAGCAGAAGTCCCCGAAGACCTGCACGGGGTGCGCGGGGTCGGAGTTCTCGACGATCGCCGAAGCGGCCGCCTTCGGCCGCGCGGTCGCGAGGTAGCGCTTCTCGGCGTCGGGGAGCTCGGGGCGCGGCGAGCCGATCGGCGGATTGCTCTCGAGCCAGACCGAGTAGTTCCACAGTCCCCGGCGCTCGGGCGCGTGGAGGAAACGTCCGTCGACCACGAGGACGGCGTCGCCCTCGCCCGCGCGGAAGGGCGCGACGATTCTCTCGCGGACGTCGGGCTCGGAGTCCCCGACGCTCGCGCGCTCGACGGGTGTGCCGTCTTCGCCGAGCACCGCGGCGAACCCGTTGGCGAAAGCCCGCGTCCGGTGGGCATCCAGTCCGTCGACGGCCACCACGACGCGGCCCGCGCGGGCGTTCTGCCGCATCAGGTCGCGCAGGCTCCGCTGCAGAGTCTGGACGGGGTTCTCGGGCGACGACATGCTCCCAGCCTATGTTCGCTCGGAGTGCCCCACCCGCATCGCTCCCGGTGGCGTCGAGACCTTCTGCCCCTCGCGGGGAGACCGGGTCCCTGCAGCTCCACCGAACCCCGTGCCCGCGCGAGTCACATCCGGGTCGGATCCTGTCGCGGCAGGTAGGCCACGCACTCGACACCGGCGGGCCCAGGCTGGATGAGGAGGTCGGAGACCAGGTCGAGTTCTCGCTCGTCCACGGTGAGGCGCCACACGGCGGTCACGAGCAGCGTCGCCTGCCCGACGGTTCGGGTGCTCCAGTCGAGGAGAACCGGGGCGGCACCGGGAAGCGCGTCGGTCCGTGCGGCGACCGCCGCGGAGAACAGGGCCCGGGGAACGAGCGCCGTACCGGTGGGGGTGGCGACCAGGAGCGGATCCGTGATCAGCTCGTCCACGCGGTCCATGGAGGTCCAACGAGCGAGAAACGTCGCGACAGCAGGTTCGGTAACGATGTTCGTATCCACTTCAACTAATTACACCCTCCCGCGTCCGTCGACACCGAGGCTCGCCGCGACGGCGCAGGATCGCCCCTGGCGCGCTCCCACGAACGGATCGAGACCCCTGCGGCCGTCGCGGGCCGACGGGCGTCGCGGCGAACGGGTTCCCTCGTAGGCTGGACGGATGCCAGGACTCGCCGCCCCGCTCATCGCGTGGTACCGCGACGCGGCGCGCGACCTCCCCTGGCGCCGCGAAGGGTTCGGCGCGTGGGGCACCCTCGTCAGCGAGTTCATGCTGCAGCAGACACCGGTGAATCGCGTCATCCCGCACCTCGAGGCGTGGCTCGAACGGTGGCCCACGCCGTCCGATCTCGCTGCCTCCCCGCCCGCGGAAGCGGTGACCCGATGGGCGAATCTCGGCTACCCCCGGCGCGCGCTGTGGCTGCACCGCGCGGCCGTCGAGATCCGCGACCGCCACGACGGCGTCGTCCCGCGGGACGTCGACGCCCTCCTCGCGCTGACCGGCATCGGCGACTACACCGCGCGCGCTGTCGCGGTCTTCGCGTACGGGGATCGGCATCCGGTCGTCGACACCAACACCCGGCGCGTGCTCGCCCGCGCCGTCGAAGGTCACGCGCAACCGGGCCCGCCGCACCGGCGCGATCTCGAACGAATGGATGCCGAACTCCCCGCCGACATCGTGGAAGCGGCGGTCGTGAACGCCGCCGCCATGGAGCTCGGAGCAATCGTCTGCACGGCCCGGTCGCCGAAGTGCGATGTCTGCCCGCTGGCCACGCAGTGCGCGTGGCGCGCGGCCGGCTACCCCGCGTCCGAGGACCGCCGCCGTAAGCAACCCACCTACGAGGGCAGCGACCGGCAGGCGCGCGGAGCGGTGCTCAAGACCCTGCGGGAGGCGGCGCCGACTCCCGTGCCTCTGTTCGCGGTGCTGCCTGACTGGCCCGACGTGTCCCAGCGCGACCGCGCGATCGACTCTCTGATCTCGGACGGTCTCGTCGAGGCCGAGGACGACCTGCTCCACCTGCCGCGCTGACGTCCCGCCGCTCCCCGCCCGGCGTCCGGCCACAGCCGCGGGGGCGGGGCCGCAGCCGCGCTGTACCGTCGCGCGGAGTCCGTCGCCGACACGCCGTGACCGGGCCCTGCCCCGCGGCGTGTCGTCCCCCGACTCCGCCTGACGGCCCGGCCCGGCACGGCCCGGCCCGGCCCGGCACGGCCCGGCCCGGCCCGGCCCGGCCCGGCGACTCAGGATGCCGTCGACGAGACCCCCGCGGTCGCCCGCCCACGGTCGGGTCCGAGCTCGGCCGCCAGGCGCGCGGGACGGAACTGCCCGAGCACCACCAGCACGGCGATGACGACCGCGAAGACACCCCACATGACCATGCCGAGGGGCGACATCACCATCAACGGGGGCGTGGGCGCGCCCCCGGCGAGGAAGAGCGCGACCATTCCCGCCGAGGCGTTGAAGGCCCCGTGCGCGAACACCGCCGGCCACACCGAGGCGGTGCGCAGACGCGTCCACCCGAGCAGGATCCCGAACAACACGCAGCCGACGATCATCAGCAGCACGCCCAGCGCGTTCGGCTCGGCGAAGTTGTAGCCGAGCAGAATCAGCGGCGCGTGCCACAGTCCCCAGAACGCGCCCGAGATGAGAAGCGCGGGCCAGGTTCCGAGCGGGCGCAGGGCGGGCAGCAGCCAGCCGCGCCAGCCGAGTTCTTCGCCGAAGGCCAGCGGGGCATTGAACAGCGCCCCGAGCGGGATGGTCGCCAGCTGCACCACGACGAGAACGCCCATGGGCGGAAGGGGCGTCCCGGCGGGGACGGCAGCCTGGAGGGTTTGCGCGAACCCCGAGAACCCCACGAGATCGAGACGCAGGATGCCGGTCACCGACATCACGAAGAGCCCGAGCGCCACGAGGACGGGAGCGGCGAAGATGACCGCGACGCACGTCCAGATCGTCCGTGCGGCGGGACGCAGCGGCCACATCCCGAGTTCGCGCAGGACGACGCGCGCGCCTCTGCGCCCGCGCGTGCGCCGCTGCACGAGGAGGGCCGCGAGCGAGGCCAGCGCGGGAGTGAACATCATCGCCGCCGCGACCAGCCCGAAGAAGGGGTCGTGAAGCCCCCGCCCTCCCAACCAGAGGGGAAGGGCGACCAGCCAGGACAGAACCAGCGAGGTCACCGCGAACACGGCGATCGCCGGCCAATCGGGTCGAGTCTGCACGTGCATACCTCGACCGTAGGACGAGGGTTCTCCCGGCACCTCCCCCGTGAGACGGAGGTCAGCCCGGTCGAACGACGACGGCCGGATGCCACCCCCTCGGGGTGTGGGATCCGGCCGTCGTCTCAGCGGGTTCAGGCGCGGTCGCCGCGCTCCTCCTCGCCCTGCTCGTCGTCCTCGTCCTCGTCGTCGTCCTCGAGGCCGTCGTGCTCGCGCGGCTTCACGTACGGATCGGCTTCACCGGCATAGCTGGCGGAAGCCGCGAGACCCGCGACGGACTCGTCACGCTCACGCGCCTCGCGCAGCAGCGCCGAGATGTGGTCGGCGTTCTCGGGGATCGCGTCGAGGATGAACTCGAGCGTCGGGGTGAGTCGCGTGTTGAGGTTCTTCCCCACCTCGCTGCGGAGCATGCCGGTCGCCGACTTCAGCGCCGCCGCGGTGTCGTTGCGGTGCGCCTCGTCGCCCATGACGGTGTAGAACACCGACGCATGCTGGAGGTCGCCCGTGACGCGCACGTCGGTGATCGTCACGAATCCGAGGCGCGGGTCGCGCAGCCCCTTCTCGAGGCGCTCCGCGAGCACCACGCGGATGCGGTCGGCCACACGGGCCTGTCGTTCCCCTGCCACAGCCTTCTCCTTCTTTTCATACCGCCGCGAGTACGAGTGCCCCCGTGGCTCATCGCCGGGCGGGAGTCCCGTCACGGGCAGCCGCACCAGCGTAGGCCGGAGGGGGTGTGCATCTCCACGAGCAT
>NZ_JARHXC010000218.1:0-29328 GCF_029222405.1 Microbacterium sp. Kw_RZR3
GCGCGAGCGCTCGCGCAGGGCGACGGAGAACGGGATGACAGCACTCATGGCGCCATCATACCGAGAAGGTTAGGCGAGCCTAACCTTCTTTCTCAGTGTGGTCGCGGCTCGACCCCGAGCCGCCGGCACGCCTCGTCGTAGAGTGCGACGATCTCGCGGCGCACCTCGCGCCGCTCGGCGATCGACCCGCCCGGCCACGGCACGCGCACCTCGGTCACAGCGCCACCCTCATCGGTGACGACCCACTCGCCGCCGTCACCGTCAAACCCGGTCATCCGCGCCGACACGACCGTCGACACCGGACCGAACGCCCGGGCGATGAGCACGTTGTCGTCTCGGTGGTCGTCGTTCATATGGGCGAGCACGGCTCGCTGGATCTCGGGGTCGAAGATGAACGTCATTAGGTAAGCCTAACTTCGCGGACCGCCCGCCCGTCCGCCGTTCGCTTCCGGTCCGGCATCCGATCGACGTTCCACACCGGGACCGATCATCCGCGACCCGTCACGCGGAGTCGCCGGGCGACACGCCGCTCGACCCGCGCCCTGAGCGGCGCGTCCTCCCCCGACTCCGCACAACGGCACAACCCCGCCGGGCACGTCCCCGACCCGTCACGCGGAGTCAGCGGGCGACACGCCGCCACAGCGGCACCGCCCACGGCGTGTCGCCGCCCGACTCCGCACGACGGCACGCCCCGCGACGCGGCGCCGACCCCGCACGACGGCACGCCCCGCGGCGCAGCGCCGACCCCGCACGACGACCCGCGCCGGTGGCGACCGGCCCGTCCGCTCAGTCCGCGAACGGCTCCAGACGCTTGTGCATCACGGCCACGGCGTCGGCGTTGTCATCGATCAGCACGGAGTGCCGGCCGAGCGGCGCGGCGACGGCGCCCAGCGTGCCGCTGCCGGCGAACATGTCGAGCACGCGGTCGCCGGGGCGGCTCGAAGCCTGCACCATGCGGCGCAGCACGCCCTCGGGCTTCTGCGTCGGGTAGCCGGTCTTCTCGCGGCCCGTGGTCGGCACGATCGTGTGCCACCAGACGTCGGTGGGCATCTTGCCGCGCGCGGCCTTCTCGGCCGTCACGAGGCCCGGGGCCATGTACGGCTCGCGGTCCACGGCATCCGAATCGAAGAAGTACTTCGCCGGATCCTTCACGTACACGAGGATCGTCTCGTGCTTCGTGGGCCAGCGGCGCTTGGTCTTCGCGCCGTAGTCGTAGGCCCAGATCAGCTCGTTGATGAAGTGGTCGCGCCCGAACAGCGCGTCGCACATGACCTTGGCGTAGTGCACCTCGCGGTAGTCGAGGTGGAGGTAGAGCGTGCCGTCGTCGGCGAGCAGACGCCACGCCTCGATGAGCCGCGGTTCGAGGAAGCCCCAGTAGTCATCGAACCGGTCGTCGTAGGTGCGCAGGTCGCCGCGCAGCCGCGCGTACTCGCGCCCGTGGAAGCCGCGCTGCACCACCGGCGGCGGGGGCGGTTCCTCTTCGGGGAAGTCGAGCATGTTGGGATCGGATGCCACGGCCTCGGGCTCCTCGGCATCCGGGGTCTCTTCGACCGGAGGCGTCCACGTCGCCGACTCGACCGCCTTGGAGCGCGTGCGCCCCGTGTTGAACGGCGGATCGAGGTAGACGAGCGCGAACGAACCGTCGGCGTAGACCGGGGTGACGGTGAGGTTGTCGGCGTGGTGAATCTCGACGCGGCCGGGTTCGGGGGCGTCGGGGAGGACCTCGGTGCTCACGGGACGCGCTGCAGCCACGCGTCGGTGGCGAACTTCGTCTCGACCAGCGCCTCGGCCTCGGCGTACTCCTCGTCGGTGATGTGCCCTTCGGTGGCGCCGTACAGGGTCGTGAACGTCCGGATGAAGCGGTCGATGACCTGGTCGCGCGGGAGGCCGGTCTGGCTGCGCAGCGGGTCGACGCGCTTGGCGGCCGAGACGGTGCCCTTGTCGCTGAGCTTCTCGCGGCCGATGCGGAGGACCTCGGTGAGCACCTGACCGTCCATGTCGTAGCTGAGGGTCGCGTGGTGCAGCACCCCGCCGTTGGCGAGGCGCTTCTGCGCGGCGCCGCCGATCTTGCCGTGGGGCCCGGCGATGTCGTTGAGCGGCTGATACACCGCATCGATGCCGAGAGAGCGCAACGCCTGGAGCACCCAGTCGTCGAGGAAGGCGTACGAGTCGGCGAAGGTCATGCCGGCGACGAGGGATGCCGGGACGTACAGCGAGTAGGTCACGATCGAGTTCGCGGCCATGAGCATCGCTCCCCCGCCGGAGATGCGGCGGACGACGTCGAAGCCGTGCTTCGCGGCCCCCTCGGGGTCGACCTCGTTGCGCAGCGACTGGAACGAGCCGATGACGACGGCGTTCTCGTTCCACTCCCACAGGCGCAGCGTGGGCTTGCGCAGCCCCGCGCCGACCCGGGTGGTGAGCACCTCGTCGAGGGCGAGGTTCATGCGCGGGGAGACGGGACCGTCGTGCACGACCTCCCACTCGAAATCGGCCCAACCGGGGGCGGTCACCAGCGCGCGGCGGATCGCGGTCGCGACCGACTCGGGCGTGAACCCGAGCAGCTGTGCTCCCTCGGGCAGCGCCGCGCGGATCGCCGCGGCGATCGTGGGGACGTCGGACTCGATCGGCAGACCATTGACGGCGGCGTCGATGTCGTCGAGGGCGTCGTCGGGCTCGAGGAAGAAGTCGCCCGCGAGGTGGAAGCCGTGGATGCGACCCTCGCGCTCTTCGAGGTCGACGACGACCAGCTTTCCCCCGGGGACCTTGTACTCGCCGTGCATACGTCCAGCCTACGGCGGGGGCGCGGCGGCCGCGGCGGGTCTGGAGGCGCCTGGGTTGCCGCCGTCCGCCGCCGAGACTGCGTCGAGCTGACATCTCCCCTGCAGCGTGCAGTGGAGATGTCAGCTGCGTGCAGTCTCGGCGACCATCTCGACCGGAGCGGGAGCGGTCGCGGCGCGGTGCTGCCGCTCGATCGTCTGACCCGCGTACGACGCCGCGATGATGAGCGCTCCGCCGGCGAAGCCGGGCAGACCGAGGACCTCGCCGCCGATCACCACCGCCACGGCGAGCGCCCACACGGGCTCGGTGCCCATGAGGATGCTGGCGCGGGTCGCCGACGTCCGCCGCACGGCCCACAGCTGCACGACGAACGCGAAGACCGAGCACATGAGGCCGAGGAACAGCACGTCGAACCATCCGGATGCCGTGAGCCGACCGACCGCGAGGGGAAGGTCGATGCCGGCCACCGCCGACGACGCCAGCGCGCACACGACGAGTTGCACGCACACCACCGCCAGGGTGCTGTCGTCGCGACCGCGCGTCAGCCGCGCGCTCGCGGTGACGTGGAACGCGCGCACCACCGCGGCCGCGATCACCAGGGCGTCACCCGCCGTGGGGAGGCGGAACCCCGCACCCGACACCAGCAGCGCGACGCCCACGACGGCGGCGACCGCGGCGACGAAGTACGACCGCGGCAGCCACGAACGTGCGGCCACGCTGTCCAGGAGCGGGGTGAAGATCAGCGCGAGGCTGATCAGCAGCCCGGCATTGGTCGCCGAGGTGAGGTGCACGCCCCACGTCTCGAGGCCGATCACCGCGGCTTGCGAGCACCCGAGGAGCGCCGCGATCGCGAGGCCGCGGCCGCGTGGCATCCGTTCCCTCCGTACGAGGCAGATGACCCCGAGCGCGGTCGCGGCGACGAGGAAGCGCAGCGCGACGGCGGGGGCGACGCCCACCTCGTCGGTGAGTTCTTTGGCGGCGAGGAAGCTCGCGCCCCACACCGCCGCGACGGCGATGAGCAGGACGTCGACGACGATCTCGGGAGGGCGGCGGGTCACACATCCACCGTCGTGGCCGGAAGCCGGAAGAACAATGGCCGGTTGCTTCATCGTCCCGTAAGTTTCAACTTATGGATGCCGCCCACCTCCGCCTGCTCCGCGAGCTCGGCGACCGCGGCAGCGTGGCGGCCGTCGCCGCGGCCCTGCACATCTCGGCTTCGGCGGTGTCGCAGCAGCTCGCGCACCTGCAGGCGCGCGTTCCCGTCCCGCTGACCGTCCGGCGCGGGCGCGTGCTGACGCTGACCGCGGCGGGCGAGGCGCTTGCGGCGGCGGGTACGCGCGTCGACGAGGCGTTGACCGCGGCGCGGGAAGCCGTCGGGGCGTTCCTCGACAGCAACGACCGGCCCGTGCGGGTATCGGCCTTCCACAGTGCGGGACTGGCGCTGTTCGGTGCGCTGTTGCGCGAGCTCGACGGCATCCCTCCCCTGCACCTGTCCGACGCCGATGTCGCCCACAGCGACTTCCCCGGGCTCACCGCCGACCACGACCTCGTGATCGCGCACCGCCTGTCGCACGATGCGCCCTGGCCCGCCGATCGCGTGGTCGCGACGCCGCTGCTGACGGAGCCGCTCGACATCGCCCTGCCCGCGGCGCACCCGCTCGCCGCGCGCGAATTCCTCATCGCCGACGACCTCGCCGACGAGCGCTGGGTGTCGGTGCATCCGGGGTTCCCGCTGGCAGGGCTGCTAGATCACCTCGCGGCGCATCTCGGTCGCCCACTCGACATCGCGCACCGCATCAACGAGTTCTCGGTCACCGCCGAGGTCGTTCGGGCGGGCGCGGCGATCGCGGTGCTGCCGCGCACGACGGGTCTGCCGCTGGCCGTGGACGGACTCGTGCTGCGTCCGCTCGCGGATGTGGCGCTGGTGCGGCACGTCGACGCGCTCGCGCGGCCCGATGCCCTGGCGTACGCGGCCGTGCGTCGGGTGCTGGGCGCCCTGCGCGCGGTGGCCGGACGCGCGACGGAGGCCGCCGGCGAGCCCCGCTCACACTGACTCGCGCCGAATGCACGCGAGAGGTGCGCTCGCGCGAGCATTCGGCGCAAGTCACCGATGAGCGCCCTCGAATCCACCCCGGCGCCGGCCCGTCGAACACCGAGACCGGCCCTCGCGCCCGTCCCCGCCCCTCCCCACCACGCTGACTCGCGGCGTACGTACGCGGAGCGCGAGATCGTGCGCGCATTCGGCGCACGTCACCGGCTCGCGCAGCGCCCGCCGGACGCTTCGACGAGCGCAGGGACCTCCCCGGTGCGAACCGAAGCACCGGGCCCTTCGACAGACTCAGGGACCTGACGCGGCAGGTGGCTGAGCCCGTCGGCACCTCGCGTTCAGGCGGGGAGGAAGCCCGTCGTCAGCGACTCCGGGGACAGCACGTGCTCGACCGCGAGCATGCTCGCACCGATCACGCCCGCCTTCTCCGCGGCGACGGAGGGGACGATCGACAGGTGCTCTGTCGCGAGCGGCGTGGAGCGGGTGTAGACGACCTCTCGGACGCCGGCGATGAGGTGCTCGCCGACGCGGGCCATCGACCCGCCGATCGCGATGACGGAGGGGTTGATGAAGCTCACGCACGTCGTCAGCACGTCGCCGATGTCGCGGCCCGCCTGGCGCACGGCCTGGATCGCATCGACGTTCCCGCGCTTGACGAGGTCGACGACGTCGTCGCCGCTCTGGGCATCGATCCCCTCCTCGCGGAGCACACGGGCGATCGCGGGACCGGATGCCAGGGCTTCGAGGCATCCCCGGTTTCCGCAGCGGCAGGCCACCGTCGAAGCCCGGGCCAACTGCACATGACCGATGTCGCCGGCGGTGCCCTGCGCTCCGCGCTGGAGCTGGCCGCCGGCGATGAGGCCGGCGCCGATGCCGGTCGCGACCTTGACGAAGAGGAAGTGACCGACCCCCGGCCACGCGACACTGCGCTCGCCGAGCGCCATGACGTTGACGTCGTTGTCGACCAGGACCGGCACGGGGAGGTGCGCCGCGATCCATCCGGGGATGTCGAACCGATCCCAGCCCGGCATGATCGGCGGGTTGACCGGGAGACCGGTGGAGTGCTCGACGGGGCCGGGCACGCCGATGCCCATCGCCGCGACGTCCCGCGGCGAGCGCCCCGCGCCGGCGAGCAGCTCGTGCGCTCCGTCCACGACCCAGCTCAGCACCGGTTCCGGGCCGAGTGCGATGTCGAGCGCCCCGCTCTTCTCGAGCAGGATGGTGCCGGAGAGGTCGGCGATCGCGACGGTCGCGTGCGAGGCTCCGATGTCGACCGCGACGACCACCTTCGCCGCGGGGTTGATCGCGAACTGCGACGGTGGGCGTCCCCCGGTCGACACCGCGTCGGCGACCGGGGTGATGAGGCCCATCCGCATGAGCTCGTCGACACGGACGGCCACGGTCGAGCGCGCGAGCCCGGTGGACTTCGCCAGCTCCGCCCGCGTGCGCGGCACGCCGTCGCGCAGCAGCTGGAACAGCTGGCTGACGCCGCTCGCGACCTGCGGGGACTCGGTGGTCATCCTCTTCACGCCCTCAGTACATCACCGGTGGATGGGTCCGGCGGTCACGCCGGGAGCGAAGCATCTCGCACGCCACGCGCACACGCCCCGGAACGCCGGCGACGATCGCGGCGCGCACCCGCGAGCCCCGGCGTCATCGTCGCCCGGGTTGGCGGGAGAAACGCTGCTGGAGCAGCACCGCGACGACGATGATCACGCCCTTGGCCACGGCCTGGACGGAGGACGACAGGTTGTTCTGGACGAAGACGTTGGTCAGCGTCGCGAAGATCAGGACGCCGAACACCGTGCCGGTGATCGTTCCGCGTCCTCCCACGAGCAGCGTTCCGCCGACGACCACCGCGGCGATCACGTCGAGCTCGAGCAGCTGACCGTTCGTGGAGCTGCCGGCCGTCGTGCGGCCGAGGAACATGACGCCCGCGATTCCGGATGCCAGCCCCACCAGCACGTACAGCCACATGACGTGCCGCCGGACGTCGATACCCGCGAGACGCGCGGCCTCGCGGTTGCCGCCGATCGCGACGGTCCGACGACCGAAGGTGGTGCGATTCAGCAGTACCCAGCCGAGCACGGCGACGATCAGGAAGATCCAGATGAGCATGTTCACGCCGAGGATGTTCGCGTTCATGAAGGTGATGAAGCCGCGGTCCTGGACGACGAGGGTGCGCCGCTCCGCGAGAATCTCGGCGAGGCCCCGTGCACCGACGAGCATCGCGAGCGTGGCCATGAACGCCACCACATTGCCGTAGGCGATCACCACGCCGTTGATGAGACCGGCGACGGCACCGACCGCGAGGGCGAGGAGCACGAAGACGATCCAGTGCATCGAGTCCGCGAGGTCCTGCACCACCGCGAGCGTGCCCACGACGGAGGCGAGACCGGTGACCGAGCCGACCGACAGGTCGATGCCACCCGCGATGATCACGAGGGTCATCGCGACCGCGATGACACCCACGATCGAGGCCTGACGAAGGATGACGAACACGTTGTCGAGGGTGAGGAAGGTCCCGGGTGCGGTGATCGCCCCCACGATGAACATCACCAGCAACGCGATGACGAGGCCGATGTTGCGTCCGGCGGAGCCGGCGAAGAACGCCCGCAGCGGGGACGTCGCGGAGGGGGAGGCCGGCGGGATGCCGGCCTCGGCGGGAGCCGTGCGGGCACGGGTCGGGGTGGTCGGCTCGCTCACGCGGCTGTTCCTTTCATGACGAGGTCGAGCACGCCGTGCTCGTCGATCTGGTGCGCGGGAAGGGTGCGCAGGATGCGGCCGTCGGCGACGACGAGGACGGTATCGGCGAGGCCCAGAACTTCCTCGATCTCGCTCGAGACGACGACCACCGCGTTGCCCGCGGCGGCGAGGTCGCGGATGAGGGCATAGATCTCGGCGCGAGCGCCGACGTCGACGCCGCGCGTGGGCTCGTCGAGCAGCAGCACGGTCGTGCCGTGCACGAGCCAGCGCGCGAGGAGGATCTTCTGCTGATTGCCGCCCGACAGGGTGCGCGCGGGACGATCCGGGTCGGCGGGCCGCAGCTCGAAGGCGTCGATCTGCTCGCGGGCCACGCGGCGCGCGGCCCGGTCGTCGAGGAAGCCGCCCTTGGCGAAGCGCGCCATCGAGGCGAGTGCGATGTTGACGAAGATCGGCTCGTCGAGCACGAGCCCCTGGCTCTTGCGCTCCTCGGGGGAGAGGCCGATGCCGGCGCGCACGGCCGCGTGTACCGACCCGCGCGGCAGCGCTCGGTCGCGAACGCGCACCGTCCCCTCGCTCGCCCTGCGCGCGCCGTACACCGTCTCGAGGATCTCCGAGCGTCCTGAGCCGACGAGACCCGCGAGCCCGACGACCTCCCCGGCGCGAACGGTGAACGACACGTCGGCGAAGACACCCGCGAGCCCGAGCCCCTGCACGTCGAGGACGACCGGGGCGTCGGGCTCGACCGGCATCCGGTCCGGGAACACGTTCGCGATATCGCGGCCCGTCATGAGGCGGATGAGCTCTGCGGTCGGCGTGTCGGCCACCGGGAGGCCGACCGCGGTCGTGCGGCCGTCCTTCAGGACCGTGATGCGGTCGCCGATCTCGCGGATCTCCTCGAGACGGTGCGTGATGTAGACCACCGCGATGCCCGCCGCCGTGAGCTCGCGAACCACCGCGAACAGGTTCTTCACCTCTTCGGTGTCGAGCACCGCCGAGGGCTCGTCCATGATGATGAGCTTGATGTCGTGCGACAGGGCGCGCGCCATGCTGACGATCTGCTTGTTCGCCGCGCTCAGCGTGCCGACTTCGGTGTGCGGGGGCAGGTTCGCGTGCCCGAGGCGACGCAGCAGCTCGGTCGTCCGCCGGGCGGCTTCGCCGCGCTGCGTGAAGCCTCCGCGCGCGAGCTCGTGCCCGAGGAAGATGTTCTCCGCGATCGTCAGTCCGTCGACGACGTCCAGCTCCTGGTACATCGTCGCGATCCCGAGCTCGATGGCCGCGTCGGGGTCGGCGATCTCGACGGGCTCCCCGCGCCAGACGATCTCTCCGGCGTCAGGACGGTGCACACCCGCCAGCGTCTTGATCAACGTCGACTTGCCGGCGCCGTTCTGCCCGAGCACGCAGTGCACCTCGCCCGCGCGGACCTCGAGATCGACGCCGCGCAGGGCCTGGACGCCGGAGAAGGCCTTCGTCACTCCCCGTACGTCGAGTAATGACGGTTCATGGTCATCTTTGATCACGGGGCGAACCTAACATGCGCAATTTTCGACCGCGAGGGTTCGCGGACTCCCGGCCAGCCCTCCGGTCTGCCCACCCCCGGAACCACGGGCATCCGCAGAAAATCCCAGTAGGGAAGCCAGTAGTGCACTTCTGTCGATAATCACGCAAAAGCTGATGTGGATGATGACCCTTCTGTTAGCGTGAGCCGCGTCAACGCCGACCCTCCCCGCAGGAATGCCCCGGGCCGCGCCGACACCCGCTGCATCACATTCAAGGAGGAAGAACATGCACGCACGCACAGCCTCTCGCTCGCGCCTCGTCCTGACGGGCGTGGCCGCCCTGACCGCCCTCGGCCTGCTGACCGGTTGCACCGGCTCGAGCAGCGAGAGCGAGAACGTCGTCGATCAGGGCACCACGACCGAGGAGAACGCCGCAACCGGCGACACCGTCACCATCGGCTTCTCCGGTCCCGCCGCCGACCACGGCTGGCTCGGCGCCATCAACTCCGGCGCGCTCGCGGCCGCCGAGAGCTTCCCCGACGTCGACCTCCAGGTCGCGGAGGGAACGAACGACGTCAACGCGCAGATCGCCGCAGTCGAGACCTTCATCAACAACAAGGTGGATGCCATCGTGCTCCTGCCCAGCGACGGGGCGGCGCTCACCGAGGTCGCCACGCGCGCCATGGAGGCCGGCATCCCGGTCATCAACGTCGACCGCGAGTTCTCGAGCCCCTTCGCCGCCCGCACGACCGTGCTCGGCGACAATTACGGCATGGGCGTGAGCGCCGGCACCTACATCTGCGAGCAGCTGAGCGGACAGAGCGACGCGATCGTCGCCGAGATCGCCGGCATCGACTCGCTCCCGCTCACGCAGGACCGCTCGGCGGGGTTCAAGGACGCGCTGTCGGACTGCGGTCTCGAGGTCGGCCCGCGCGTCGCCGCCGACTTCACGGTCCAGGGCGGCGAGGCATCCACCTCCCAGCTGCTGTCGGCCAACCCGAAGATCGACGCCATCTGGAACCACGACGACGACCAGGGCATCGGCGTACTCGCCGCGATCACGGCCGCGGGACGCGACGAGTTCTTCATGGTCGGCGGCGCGGGCAGCAAGAACGCCATGGAAGCGATCCAGGCGGGAGACACCCCGCTGCAAGCGACCGTGATCTACCCCTCGACCCAGGCCGCGGACGGCATCGCCCTGGCGCGCCTGATCGCCCAGAAGAAGACCGCGGGCGACCTCATCACCCCGAGCGTTCCGAACCGTATCGTTCTCGATGCACCGGTCGTGACGAAGGACAACGTCGACTCGTACATCGACCTGGCGTTCGAGTCCTGAGCTCCCGGGGGCGTCCACCGCGGTGGGCGCCCTCTCCCTCCCCCGACAGAAAGGCGATCCCGTGACCGCCCCTCTTCGCATCGCCATGATCGGCGCCGGCTTCATGGGCGCCGCCCACTCCCAGGGCTGGCGCGTCGCGCCCCGCTTCTTCGATCTCCCCCTCGCCCCCGAGATGAGTGTGCTCGTCGGTCGCGACGCCGACCGCACCCGCACCGCGGCCGAGACCTGGGGCTGGGTCGAGCCCTCCACCGACTGGCGCGAAGCCATCGCCCGCGACGACATCGACGTCGTCGACATCGTCACCCCCGGCGACTCGCACGCTGAGATCGCCCTCGCCGCGATCGCGGCCGGCAAGCACGTCCTCTGCGAGAAGCCCCTCGCCAATACCGTCGACGAAGCCGAGCGCATGACCGCGGCGGCGGAGGAGGCCCGAGGCCGTGGCATCCGGTCGATGGTCGGATTCACGTACCGCCGTGTTCCGGCGGCAACCTTCGCCCGCGACCTGGTCCGGTCCGGCCGCCTCGGCGAGATCCGTCAGGTACGGGCCGAGTACCTGCAGGACTGGCTGAGCGATGCCGAAGCCCCGCTCACCTGGCGTCTGGACAAGGACCGCGCCGGCTCCGGCTCGCTCGGCGACATCGGCGCCCACGCGGTCGATCTGACCGAGTTCATCACCGGGCAGCGCCTCTCACGGGTGGCGGGCGTGCTCGAGACGATCGTCGCCGAGCGGCCCGTGCTGGCCTCCTCGTCCGGCCTGTCGGGGTCGGCCGGCACCGAGCGCGGACCTGTCACGGTCGACGACGTCGCCCTCTTCACCGGGCGGCTCACCTCGGGCGCGCTCGCCTCGTTCGAAGCCACCCGTTTCCGCACAGGCCGCAAGAACGCGCTCCGTATCGAGGTCTCGGGTTCGCTCGGGGCCCTCTCGTTCGACCTCGAACGCCTCAACGAGCTCGAGGTCTACGACGCCACCGCACCCGAGATTGAGCGGGGGTTCCGTCGCATCCTCGTCACCGAGCCCGGCCACCCCTACGCCGGCGCCTGGTGGCCGACCGGACACATGCTCGGCTACGAGCACGGCTTCTCGCACCAGGCGAAGGACTTCGTGGAGGCGATCGCCGAAGGCTCCGATCCGCGGCCGTCGTTCGCGGACGGCCTGCACGTGCAGCGCGTGCTCGACGCCGTCGCCCGCAGCTCCGACGCCGACAGCGTGTGGGTCGACGTCGACACCCAGACCGGGACATCCCGCGACGAAAGGACCTCGCAATGACGCGACCGATCACGCTGTTCACCGGCCAGTGGGCCGACCTCCCGTTCGAGGAGGTCGCCCGTCTCGCCGGGGAGTGGGGCTACGACGGCCTCGAGATCGCCTGCTGGGGCGACCACCTCGACCCGTGGCGCTGGGACGACGACGCCTACGTGCGGGGCAGGCTCGACATCCTCGAGCGCAACGGCCTCACGGTGCGGGCCATCGCCAACCACCTGAAGGGTCAGGCCGTCTGCGACGACCCCATCGACCAGCGCCACCGCGACATCGTGTCGGACCGGGTCTGGGGAGACGGCGACCCCGAGGGCGTCCGGCAGCGAGCCGCCGAGGAGATGAAGAACACCGCGCGCCTGGCGGCGAAGCTCGGTGTGAAGATCGTGACGGGGTTCACGGGATCGAGCATCTGGAAGTACGTCGCGATGTTCCCGCCCGCCACCGAGGAGATGGTGGATGCCGGCTACCAAGACTTCGCCGACCGCTGGAACCCCATCCTCGACGTCTTCGACGAGGTCGGCGTGCGCTTCGCTCACGAGGTGCACCCCTCGGAGATCGCCTACGACTATTGGACGGCGACGCGCGCGCTGGAGGCGATCGGACACCGCGAGGCCTTCGGGCTGAACTGGGACCCCTCGCACATGGTGTGGCAGGACATCGATCCGGTCGGGTTCCTGTGGGACTTCCGCGATCGCATCATCCACGTGCACTGCAAGGACACGAAGAAGCGTCTCACGAACGGCCGTAACGGTCGCCTGGCCTCGCACCTCCCGTGGGCCGATCCGCGGCGCGGGTGGGACTTCATCTCAACCGGTCACGGCGATGTGCCGTGGGAGGACGCTTTCCGGATGCTGAACGCGATCGGCTACGACGGCCCCCTGTCGGTCGAGTGGGAGGACGCGGGCATGGACCGTCTCGTCGGAGCGCCGGAAGCACTCGCCTTCGTGCAGAGGCTGTCGACCTACGAGCCGTCGGGGGCGGCGTTCGACGCGGCGTTCAGCCGCCACTGACCCGGGGGCACAGGGAAGCGGGGGCGAGGGGCCGGATGCGGGGGCGTCCGGCCCCTCTTCCTGCGCCTCCTCCCCCTCCCCTGACGGGGGCGGAGGGGGATGACTCACGGCATATGCACGCGGAAAGCGCGATCGCGCCAGCATTCGGCGCAAGTCATCGCATATGAGACACGCCACGCACGCGGAACCCGGACAAGTCGACACGGGGAGGCACGCGGGTGGGGCGGGTGGGGCGAGGCGAAGCAGGCGGCCGGAGCGAGGCTGCACCCCACCACCACGGAGGGCCCCGCGGCGGGTCAGGCGCGAGCGGGGAGGCGGGCGTCGAGCCAGGCGAGGAGGTCGGCGCGGACCTCGGCCTGCTGCACCTCGGCGAAGATCTCGTGCCGGGCGCCGGGATACACGAGCGTCGTGACGTCGGTCAGGCCGGATCGCGAGCGATACGCGTCGGCGAGCAGGTGCACGCTGCGCGGGCCGCCGACCGTATCGTCACGTCCGACCATCAGCAGCACGGGGACATCGCGCTCGAGGTTGCGGCGCGGGCGACCGAAGAGCTTCGCGGCCTCGATGGGACCGAACAGCTTCGCCAGCGGCACCGAGGTGGTCAGCGGATCGGCCACGAAGTCGCGACCGACCTGCTCGTCGCTCGAGAGCCACTGCATGCCCGAACCGCCGAGCTTCTTCCACGGGCCGTTCAGATCGCCGGGGTTGAGAGCCCCGGGCCACCGCAGGGCCGAACCGCTCAGGACGACCGCGTCGAAGGCATCCGGATGCCGATCCAGCAGCATCTGCGCGAGGAAGGAGCCCCACGAGTGCCCGAGGAGCACGAGTGGGAGGTCGGGGTGACGCTCGCGGATGATCTGTGTGAGCGTCCAGACCGCGTCGCGAGCGGCGCCGAGGCCGCCCGGACCCAGGCGCCCGAGCTTGGTGTGATCGCCGCCCCACTGCCGAAGGCCCGTGCGCCCGTGCCCGCGGTGGTCGTCGGCGTACACGGTGTAGCCGTCGGCGACGAGGGCATCGATGAGCGCCGCGTAGCGACCGGCATGCTCGCCGACACCGTGGAGCAGCTGCACGACGGCGCGGGGATCCTCTGCCTCGTACACGTCGTAGACGATCGTGATGCCGTATGCGTCGACGAACTCAGGCATGCGCCGATCCTAGGGTCAACCCGGCGACCTCGGTTTATTTAGCAAAACTAATGAGCTATGCTAACGAATAGAGGAGACGAGTATGCGCGCGAACGATTCAGGTCCGGACACGGCCCTCACCTCGGCGGCATCCGAACTCCGCATGGCGACGTTCCGTCTGGCGCGACGGCTCCGCGCGCAGCGCGCGGTCGACTCCATGAGCGATGGACAGTTCGCGGTGCTCGCGGCCCTCACCATCCACGGCGAGCACACGCTCGGTCAGCTCGCGGAGCGCGAGCGCGTCACGGCGCCGTCGATGAACCGCACGGTGTCGCTCCTCGAGGACGCGGGATACGTCACGCGCACCCCGCACGAAGACGATCGGCGCAAAGTCACGATCGCCTTGACGGATGCCGGTCGCACCGTCGTCGACGAGACGGTCCGGCGGCGCGACGCCTGGCTCGAAGAGGCCCTCGACGGGCTCACCCCGGCGGAGCGCCAGACCCTGGCCGCGGCGGCCGAGATCATGAGGAAGGTGGCGGAGAGATGAGCGCGATGTTCCGATCCTTCTCGGTCTTCAACTACCGCGTCTGGTTCATCGGCGCCCTGGTGTCGAACATCGGCGCGTGGATGCAGGCGACGGCGCAGAACTGGGTCGTGCTCACGCAGCTCACGGACAACGACGCGGCGGCGATGGGCGTCACCATGGCCCTGCAGTTCGCCCCTCCCCTGCTGCTCGTGAGTGTCACAGGATGGGTCGCCGACCGCTTCGACCGACGCAAGCTCATCATGTGCACGCAATCGGCGCTGCTCGCGCTGGCCCTGAGCCTCGGCATCCTGATCCTCACCGGCGTGATGACGCTCCCCCTGATGTACGGCTTCGCTCTCGCGCTCGGCGTGGTCACCGCCTTCGACAACCCGGCGCGGCAGACCTTCGTCTCCGACCTCGTCGAGAAAGAGAACGCCTCGAACGCCGTGGCGCTGAACGCGGCGTCGTTCAACACCGCCCGACTCATCGGACCCGCGGTGGCCGGCGTCATGATCGTGGTCGTGGGCACCGGCTGGGTGTTCCTCGTCAACGCCGTGACCTTCCTCGCCATGCTCGCGGCTCTGCTGATCATGCGCCCCCACGAACTGGTGGTCCACCACCGCCGCGGTGGCCCCGCGCGGCTCGCGGACGGGTTCCGCTACGTCGCGAAGCGCCCCGACCTCGTCGTGACGTTCTCGATGGTGTTCCTGCTCGGGGCGTTCGGCATGAACTTCCCGATCTTCGCCTCGACGATGGCCCTCGAGTTCGGCCGGGGTGCCGACGGGTTCGGCCTGCTGAGCTCGTTCGTCGCGATCGGCTCGCTCGCCGGCGCGCTGCTCGCCGCGCGTCGCGAGCGCGCCCGGATGCGCGTGGTCATCCTCGGCTCGGGCGGGTTCGCCGTGGCATCCACTCTCTCGGTGCTCGCACCGAGCTACGGCGCGTACGCCGCGACTCTCGTGCTGACGGGATTCTGCGTCGTGACCACGCTCACCACCGCGAACGGCTACGTGCAGACCACGACCGACCCCGCGCTGCGTGGACGGGTGCTCGCGCTCTATATGGCGATCCTGCTCGGCGGCACCCCGGTGGGCGCCCCGATCGTGGGCTGGGTCGCGAGCGAGTTCGGCCCCCGCGTCGCGATCGGACTCGCCGCCGTCGCCGCTGTCGCCGCCTGCGGGATCGGTGTCGCGTGGACGCTGTCGTCGGGTCGCGTGCACCGCCATGAGACCAAGCGCTTCCGCCTGACGCTCGACGAGACACGGCCCGTCACCGTCGTCACCCCGGAGCCCGAGGACTTCAGCGACGAGGTGGCGGGAACGACGCCGATTCCGCTCGCCACCGGCGAGCGCGCGCCCCGACCCGGGGCGCATCGCCCCGCCTCGCATCACCCCTGAACCTCCCGGTCAAGGGATAGCCGCCACCCAATGTAGCTAGATAAGCTAGCTACATGAACGAACGCATGGTCGGGCGCCGCTGGGCGGGGCTCGTCTTCATCAGCATCGCCGTCTCGCTGATCATCGTCGACTCGACGATCGTCAACGTGGCCGTCCCCTCGATCGTCGAGGATCTCGGGATCTCGTCGACCGAGGTGCAGTGGGTCCAAGAGGCCTACACCCTCGTCTTCGCCTCGTTCCTGCTCGTGTTCGGCAGTCTCGCCGACCGGTTCGGCCGACGACGCCTCATGCTCATCGGCGTCGTCGTGTTCGCGCTCGCCTCGGTCGCGGCATCCCTCGCCCCCACCGGCGGAGCCCTCATCGCGGCGCGGCTCGTGCAGGGCGTCGGCGGGTCGATGATCCTGCCGACCACCCTGTCGCTGATCAACGCGACCTTCCGCGGGAAGGGACGCGGAATCGCCTTCGCCGTGTGGGGATCGACGATCGGCGGTATGGCGGCCGTCGGGCCCCTGCTCGGCGGGTGGCTGACGACCGCCTTCTCGTGGCGGTGGGCGTTCGGCATCAACATCCCGCTCGGCATCCTGATCCTGATCGGCGTCCTGCTGACGGTCGCCGAGTCGCGCAGCGAGCAGCGCGTGGCGATCGACGGCGTCGGCGCCCTGCTCTCGGTGCTCACGATGGCCCCGCTCGTGTTCGCTCTCATCGAGGGGCGCACGTACGGCTGGTGGACGGTCGACGCCGTCCCGACGATCGGTGCGTGGATGTGGCCCCTCGAGCTCTCGCCCGTCCCGATCGCTTTTGCGGTCGCGGCGATCGCCTTGGTGGCCTTCATCGCGTGGGGCGTCGGGCGCCAGCGGCGGGGCCTGTCGACCCTGCTGGCGTTCGACCTGTTCCGCATCGGGTCGTTCCGCAACGGCAACATCGCGGCGGCGGTGGTGTCGCTCGGCGAGTTCGGCATCATCCTCGCGCTGCCGCTGTGGCTGCAGTTCGTCGTCGGCTTCGACGCCCTGCAGACGGGGCTCCTCCTCCTCTCGCTCGCGATCGGCTCGTTCGTCGCGAGCGGGGTCGCGGGAGCCCTCAGCGGCAAGGTCGCCCCCGTGTGGGTCGTGCGCGGCGGCCTGCTCGCCGAGATCGTGGGCGTCGCGGGTGTCGCCCTGACGATCGGACCGGATGCCACCTGGGGACCGCTCATCCCCTTCCTCTTCGTCTACGGTCTCGGGGTGGGTCTCGCCACGGCACAGCTCACCGGCGTGGTCCTTGCCGACGTCCCACCCGCGGCGAGCGGCCAGGCGTCCGGCACGCAGTCGACCTCGCGCCAGCTGGGAGCGGCCCTCGGCGTCGCGATCCTCGGCACGGTCCTGTTCTCGACCACAGCGGGCGTGCTCGCGGGCTCGCTCGACGCTCGGGGCCTCCCCGCCGCCCAGCGCGATCAGGTCGTCTCTCAGGTCGTCGACAGCGCGGGGGCGGCGATCGCGGGGCTCGGACAGTCGCCCTCGACCCAGGACGTCGCGGCGGACGCGCGCGCGGCCTTCAGCGACGGCACCCGCGCCGCGGCGTTCACGGCGGCGGGCTTCCTCACGCTCGGACTGGTGTCGACACTGACGCTCGGGAGGCGGAGGGAGGAGCGGTAGGGCACGCGCTGTCCGACCGGACAGCCACCGCCTTCGTCGCGACGACGGCCGGATGCGAGCGTGCGCATCGTCGGCGAAGTAGCCCTCCTGAGGTGGGCCACGCCCCATCCCATGGGTGTTCGGGGAACCGCGCCCGCAGGTCCGCGAAGGCCTGGCGGTATCCATCGCGGCCGTGCACGTGGGCCAGGCACACGACGACCTCCAACACCGCCACGAGCGAATCCGCGTGAGCCGTGAAGAACAGGGCGGGGATCGCCCAGTCCTGAGCGAACACGGGACCTGCACCCTCGAGCGGCATCGGCACGATGGTGCGGGGCGCGTTCGTTCGCCGATACAGGGCCCAGCACTCTCCGGGATCGTCGAACGGCGGCGGCATGGGTTCCTCGCGACGGAGGGCCGCGAAGGCCGGCGCGAACTCCGACGATCCGATCAGCCCCGATACGTCCGCGCATCGAAGGGCGGCCCACGCCGCGATGCGACGGTGGACGGTGTCATCGGCTTCGGCCAGGGCGAATTCGAGGTCAGGGTCGAGTTTCATGAGGGTGCCCGACCACAGGCCTTGGTCGAGGGTTGCGCGAAGGCGTTCGTTCGGAACGCGATCTCCCCATCGCTCGCGTGCCCGATTCTCACGCTCCGCGGCCTCGCGGAGATCGTCCTCCTCTTGCTCCTGCGGGGTCAGGGTGCGACGGGCGCGATGCCAGTACGCGGCCTCGCTGCTCGTCTGCCGCAGAATTCTGGCGGCGCACGGTGGCTGCGGCCAGAACTGCAGCAGATAGAAGTCCTCCCCCTCTTCTCCGCGATGCGCTTCGTCGAAGCCCCGAGCACAGTAGCGAACACGGTAGTCGCCCGCCGGAAGAGGAAAGCGATACTCCTTGTCGTCCATGAGGCCCAGAAGGTACGCCTCATCGTGCGTGGTCGTGAAGGAGACCTCCACAGCCTCCTCCCACTGGGATGCGAGAGCGGGTTCGGACTCGTGCAGCTCGATGCGGAACGGCACCCATCCGGTATGCGTTCCGACCTGCAGTTCCAGGAGACCAGGGATACCGGCTCCACACAGGCCGTTACTCTCATCCGCCCACGGCGCGCCGAGATCGCTGCGATCGACGGACTCGTCGGTGACCACGGATGCCGACCCGTAGCTCACCGTCATAGAGGGATTCTCAAGCAGGATCTGCATCCGTGAACGCTACCGCCCGCAGCCCGCGCGCACCCTCGCCTCTACCGGGGGTCGAGCTGACCTCGCCGACGCCGAGGACGAGATCGTGCTGCATACGGCCGGCGTCGTGCCCGCGATCGGCGTCGGCGCGGCGACAGCCCCGGGTCCCGCACCCGAACCCACGCCGATCGGCTCCTTCGTCCGTGTCGAACTCGACCTCGCCTCACCCGCATGGCGGGCGGCGCTCGATCGCGCCACCGCGTCGAGGCTCCGTCTCGACGTACGTTTCGTGCGTGCCTCTGCCCCCGGGCTGTTCGAAGCGGTTCGCGCCCTGCGTGGTCTTCACGTACGCACGGTCGGCGCCTTCGCCTGCGACGGACCCGAGAAACACCTGTCGGATGCCACGACCGTCGCCGCGCTGCGCGAGGCGCTGCGCGAGGAAGGGCTCGACCTCCCCGTCGTCGGCGGGGCGCGCACGCACTTCACCGAGCTGAACCGCGGACACGACCTGCTCCCCGACGACCTCGACGGCGTCGGCTTCGCCGTGACCCCGCTGTTCCACTCGCGCGCCCGAGCTCGCGGCGTGGACGGTGGCGAGCCTCGCCGCGCTGACGACACCGGGCATCGCGTCGGTGGCGTTCTTCGAGGAGTGGGGGCCCGTGGCATCCGGTCATCCGACGGCGAGCCGTACCCCGTGGCGGAAGCGCTCGGCGTGCTCGCGGGCCTCGCGGGTGTCCCGGTCGAGGTCGGTGGCAGCGCTCGTCCGCCTCTCGGCGCAGCGGAATACTCCCCTGGACGGATGTGCCCGGCGGGTGAGATTGCGAGCATCGAAGGGTGAGCGACACCCCGAAGAGCAATGCCGTCCGACCCGGGAAACGCCGACGCCGGCGGTACGTGATGGGCGCGGTGGCCGCCGTCGTGCTGGTCCTCGGCGGCGGGGCCGCGTGGGGCGCATACGAGTACGGCCCGCGTTTCGGCTTTCACCTGGTGCCGCCCACCCCCGAGCGGTACGCCGAGATCGTCGTCGACCGCCTCGACACCGGCTACTACGCGACCGGACCCGAGTGGACCGCGGCGCGGGCCGAGCTGCTGCATGCGGCGCCCTCGGCCCGGAGCGCCGAGGAGCTCTACCCCCTGATCGACGCGGCCACCCGCGCGGCGGGCGGGAAGCACTCGAGCTTCCAGCCTCCGGCTGAGATGCCCGGCGTCGAGGAGGTCACCTCGGCCCTCCCGGCGGTGTCGGCGGCCGACGGCGTGGGCGTCGTGACCCTTCCCGAGCTGGTCGACCCCGACGAGCGGGCGCAGCAGGACTACTCCGACGTCGTCGCGACCGGGATCGCCGCTCACGCCGACGAGGTGTGCGGATGGATCGTCGACGTGCGCGGAAACGGCGGCGGCAACATGTACCCGATGCTCTCGGGCGTCTCCGCGCTGCTGCCCGACGGCCCGGCCCTCTCGTTCCGCACGCGGAGCGGCGACGCGACCACCGTCACCGTGCAAGACGACGGCGTGGGGCTCGAGGGCCAGACCGTGGTCGCGGTGAGCTCGCGCGGGAAGATCACCGGCGTTCCCGTGGCGGTGCTCCAGGATGCCGGGACCGGATCGAGCGCCGAGGCCGTCGTGGCCGCGTTCCGGGGCGTCGACGGGGTCCGTAGCTTCGGGTCGCCCACCGCCGGCTACACCTCCGCCAACCTGCCGATTCCGCTGGCGGACGGAGCGAGGATCATCCTCACCCAGAGCATCTACGTCGACCGCACCGGAACGGAGTTCCCCGAGGTCCCGATCAGCCCCGACGAGGCCGCCCCGGGCGATGCCGTCGAGGCCGCGCGCGCATGGATCGGCGCGCAGGGCTGCCGCTGACGCGAGGCCGGGGCGGGGCCCGCGAAAGAACCTCCCCGCCGGCTGGTCACTTCGCGCGGAGTGACCACCGCCGAAACCGCACGTGTTTGCCGAGACCGCACGCGTTTGCCGCCCATTGGGTGCGGCTTCGTCAAACGAATGCGGTCTCGGCGCCCCCGCGCGCGGGAGCCCGCCCGCCCGCCGCACGCACCGGCGGGGCGGGGTCGATCAGATCGTGCGCGCGAAGGGATCGAAGTCGCGCGGCACGACGGGGACGGGAGCCGCGAGCGTGCTCTCGACGGTCGTGAAGGCCGCGTTCTCGATCGACTCCTCGGCCGACAGCATGATGTCGAGCACGTGGTAGCCGAGCTCACCGGTGGCGACGTGCGGGCGGTCCTCGGCGATCGCGCGGACCATGTCGAGCAGTCCCAGGCCGCGGCCGACGACCACGCCCTCCTGCTCGACGTCGATCCAGGGCTGGTCGAACCGGGCGCCGTCGCGCAGCACGCCGAGCGGCTTGACGTAGCGGGTCGGCCCCTCGAAGCGGTTGGGGTCGGGCAGCACGATCGTGCCCTCGGTGCCGTGGATCTCGAGCACGCCGTGACGCTCGAGCGCCGAGTCGAAGCTGAACTGCCCCTGGGCCTGCTGGCCGCTCTCGAACGCCGCGAGAAGCTGGACCGTGGTGGGCACCTCGACGTCGAAGAACGTGCCCTCGTCGGGACCCGCGTGGATCTCGCGCTGCGCCTGGGGCTTCGCGCCGAGGGCGGCGACCCGGTCCACCGGACCGAGCAGGCTCACCAGTGCGGTCAGGTAATACGGGCCCATATCGAGCAGGGGGCCGGCGCCGCGCGCGAAGAGGAACTGGGGTCCCGGATGCCAGAGGTCGGGCCCCTGCGTCTGGAACGACGCCTGCGCGAACACGGGCTGACCGATCACGCCGTCGAGGATCGCGCGCTTGGCGGACTGGAAGCCCGGGCCGAGCACGGTGTCGGGCGCGGAGCCGATGCGCAGACCCGCGGCCTCGGCGTCGCGCAGGAGCTGCGCGGTGCCGGCACGGTCGAGACCGAGCGGCTTCTCGGTCCAGACGTGCTTGCCCGCGGCGATCGCGGCGGACGACACCTCGACGTGCACGGCGGGGATCGTGAGGTTCACGACGACCTGGATGTCGGGGTTGCCGAGCACCTCGTCGGCGGTGCCCCATGAGGCCACGCCGTACTTCTCGGCCTTGGCGCGAGCGCGCTCGGTGTCGATGTCGCCGACGGCGAGCACCGTCACGTCGGGGAACGACGTGAGGTTCTCGAGGTAGGTGTCGCTGATGACGCCGGCACCGATGATGCCGACTCCCACGGGGGCGCTCACGCGGCGAGGCCCTTCTCGAGGAGGAACGCGTAGCTGGCGGCGATGTCGTCGAACACGTCACCGGGAGCCTGGTCGTACTCGATGACCGCGTACTTCACGTCGGAGGCGACCTGCATGGCCTCGACGAGGGGTACCTGGCCCTCGCCGGGACGACGCTGGTCGAGCTGACGCGTGGCGCTGCGGTCGGCATCCGGGGCGAAGGGGTTCGGCACGGGCACGATGCCGTCCTTGACGTGCACGGCCACCAGGCGCGAGCCGAGACGCTGCACGAGGGCCGGCACGTCCTGGCCGCCGGTGAGCGCCCAGAACAGGTCGAGCTCGATTGCAACGCGCTCGTCGGTCAGCGAGACGAAGTGCTCGAAGCCGCTCTTGCCATCGACGTCGATGAGGAACTCCTGCGCGTGGTTGTGGTACCCGACGTTGAGCCCGAAGGTGGCGGCGACGTCAGCCGCCTTGTTGAGGCGCTCGGCGATGTCGGCGATCCCGTCGGCGGTCACCCAGCGCGCGGGGTCGACGAAGGGGTCGATCACGGTCGAGATGCCGATCTCGGCAGCGGCCTCGAAGACCACCTCGGGAGCGGGGGTGGGAATGGAGCCGTCGGGCGTCCACAGCTCGTCCGAGAGCAGCGGGGCGTGTCCGGTCGGGGCGGCCAGGCCACTGGCATCCAGCGCCGCGCGGATCTCGGCGGGGCGGCGCACGAAGTCGAACGCCTCGACGTTGCGGAGGCCGATCGCGGCGAGGCGGTCGAGCGAGCCGCCCGGGTCGGCGGTGAATTCTGCGGCCAGCGTGTAGAGCTGAACGGAGGGGATAGGGAGCGACATCGGACCTTTCCTTGCTCGTCGTCGAGGGCGCCGCGGACGGCGCCGAGGGCATTGCGGGAACGCTACCACAAAACCGACCACTGGTTGCTTTTATCTCCCCTACACTGACGGGGTGACCAGCGACGACGAGGCCGAGGCTCCCGCGAGCGAGGGCGACGACCGCCTCGGACGCTCCGGCGCGTACACGAAGGGGGTCGCGCGGCGGCAGGAGATCCTCGACCGCGCGATCCACGTCTTCGCCGAGCGCGGGGCCGAGGGGGCGTCGCTCCGCAGCATCGCGCGGGCGCTCGGCGTCTCGCACGCGGCGCTCCTGCACTACTTCGACTCGCGCGAGCAGCTGCTCGTCGCCGTCTACGACCACGCGGCCAAGTCGACGCCCGCCGCCCCTGACGCGACCGCCCTGTCGTCGCTCACCGATTCCGCCGAGAACAACACCTCGGTACCGGGCCTCGTCGAGCTCTACACGACGCTCGTCGCCGCGTCGCTCAAGGCCGACAGCGCGACCGCGCGCGAGTACTTCACCGACCGCTTCGCCCGCCTGCGCGAGGAGCTCGCCGACCGACTCCGCGCCGAGCAGGCCGACGGCCGCGTCCGTGCCGACTGCGACCCCGACCAGGTCGCCGCGCTGTTGATCGCGGCATCCGACGGTCTGCAGGTGCAGTGGCTGCTCGAGCCGTCGATCCCCCTCGCCGACGTGCTCGGCGCTCTCGGCGGGCTGCTCGCTCCGCCGCGCTGAGCACCCGCCGCGCCGCGGGGCGCGCACAACCTCACCAAGACGACCACTTCGCGGACCCGCTTCTGGGGACGGGTCGCCTCAATCGCCACTACTGCGGCCCTGGCGGGCGGACTACTTGTCGTCGGCGCTGCCCCCGCTCAAGCCGGGGGCTGCACTGCGGGAGTGCTGTGCGGGTGGGTGTACAACGCCGGTTCGACGTCAGTGAAAGTTGGAGCCGACTACAACGGGTGGACCATCACCGGCCAGACGACCTGGGTCAACAGTGGCAAGTGGTCGCCCTCGGGCATTGACTGGGACGCGTTCTGGGTTCCCGCCGGAGCTTGCGGCCGCGCATACCGACCGGGCGGGCGGAACGGGATCGATCTGGGGACCTTGAACCGTACTGGTTCAAGCACCGGCGCATGGAAGAAGGTCGACAACCAGGGAGCATACGTCACCGTCAAGTACGGATCGTGCCCCTGAGAGTCACGCAGACGGCACTCCCAAAGGAGTCATTCCTTTCGCCTGCCTGCGACGATCCACTTCACTCAGCGCCGCGTAGAGAGCGCCTCCACACGTGAGGATGAGACCGCAAACAATGCCGGTCCCGGGGTTCCCGTCCGCCGAATCCAGGCCAGCGATAGGAAACCCCGGGTCGAGCACGGGTACCGCAAGAACGGTCAATACCAGTCCCGCCGCGGCTCCGACCCGGCCATAGCGAGGGATGAACCCCACTCCGCACGCGAGCAACGAGAGAACCCAGGCGGCGGAACGGGCAAGCTCCCACGGCCTCTGGTTGAGAAGGTCGTAACAGGCGGTGAGATCACCATCGAGGCAGGGCTTCCACGTCAACCAGCTCGCCACGGCGAGCATCAACCCAAGAGCAATCACCAGATACGGAATTCCCCGCACGGTCACGCCCCTCCACTGTCCTGACCACCCGACACGCACACCCTCTCACGCACCGATTACCGGCGCATGACATCCCGGCCATACGCCTGCGAGTCAGGGGCTCTGATGGCAGCTGGGCGAAATCGGGAACTTCAGGCGGTCCCCGCAATCCGCACGATCTCCGCTGCGAACGGCCCGATCGAGCCGAGGACGCGCGAATCGCTGAGGTCGTGCCACTGCGTCAGACGCGCGCGTCGACCCCCTGGCCCGCAACAGGCACGAGCCGCGTCAGCTGCGTCACGTGGCGCGGCTCGAGCTCGGCGAGCGACGAGACGCCGAGGAGCGTCATCGTGCGCTCGATCTCGCTGCGCAGGATCGCGATCGTGCGGTCGACGCCCTCGCGTCCCCCGGCCATCAGCCCGTAGAGGTACGCCCGGCCGATGAGGGTGAACTTCGCGCCCAGAGCGATGGATGCCACGATGTCGGCGCCGTTCATGATGCCGGTGTCGATCATGACCGTGGCGTCCTTGCCGACCTCGCGCACGACGTGCGGGAGCAGGCGGAACGGGATCGGCGCGCGGTCGAGCTGACGCCCGCCGTGGTTCGACAGGACGATGCCGTCGACGCCGAGGTCGACGAGGCGGGCGGCGTCGGCGACGTTCTGCACGCCCTTCACGACGAGCTTGCCCGGCCACATGCCGCGGATGATGTCGAGGTCCTCGTAGCTGATCGTCGGGTCCATCGCCGCGTTCAGCAGCTCACCCACGGTGCCGCCGGTGGTGCTGAGCGATGCGAACTCGAGCTTGGGCGTGGTGAGGAAGTCGTACCACCACCACGGACGCGGGATCGCGTTGACGATCGTGCCGAGGGTCAGCTGCGGCGGGATCGAGAAGCCGTTGCGCTTGTCACGCAGACGGGCGCCGGCGATCGGCGTGTCGACGGTGAACTGCAGGGTGTCGAACCCGGCCGCAGCTGCCCGCTCGACGAGACCGTACGAGATCTCGCGCTGCTTCATCACATACAGCTGGAACCAGTTGCGACCGACCGGGTTCGCCGCCTTCACGCCCTCGATCGAGGTCGTGCCGAGCGTCGACAGGGTGAAGGGGATGCCGGCGGCCGCCGCCGCGGAGGCGCCCGCGGTCTCACCCTCGGTCTGCATCAGACGCGTGAATCCGGTGGGCGCGATACCGAACGGCAGCGCCGAGGGGCCGCCGAGGATCTCGCACGAGGTGTCGACCTCGTTGGCGGGTCGCAGGATGTCGGGGTGGAACTCGACGTCCTCGAACGCACGGCGCGCGCGGTCGAGCGACAGCTCGCCCTCGGCGGCGCCGTCGGTGTAATCGAAGGCCGCCTTGGGAGTGCGTCGCTTGGCGATCGCGCGCAGGTCGCCGATCGTGAGCGCCGCGTCGAGGCGACGCTTGCGCGCGTCGAGCTCGGGCTTCTTGAACTGCATGAGCTCGAGGAGCTCGCCGACTTTGGGGAGCTGTCGCTGCACCATGGGTGTCTCGCTTTCGTGTGGTCTGACCACAGCATAAGGCCTGTCGGGTCGCCCGCGGGCCGGGTTTTCAGGAGCGGGGATCGAATCTCACCGCGGGGCAGACGGATGCCACGCGGACGCGCAGATCCTCGAGGGACGCGTCCGTCCCGAAACAGCCGAGGGCACGCGCCTGGACGAGGACGTTGCCGAGAGCGGTCGCCTCGACCGGACCCGCGAGCACCGGCAGTCCGCTGCGGTCCGCGGTCGCCTGGCACAGCAGCGCGTTGAGCGCTCCGCCGCCGACGAGGTGCACCACGTCGATCTCGCGGTCGGCGAGCTCGCCCGTCGTGCGCAGCGTCCGGGCGAACGCATCGGCGATGCTCTCGACGATGACCCGCGCGAAGGCCGCCCGCTCGTCGGGACCGGGTTCCGGCATCCCGAGCAGGGCCGCGATGCGCGCCGGCATGTCGCCCGGAGCGGCGAGCGAGGCGTCGTCGGCGTCGAACAGGCGTGCGGGCGCGGGCTCCGCGGCGGCGGCGGCCAGCAGCGCGGGCAGGTCGACCGGCTCGCCGTCGCGCTCCGACCAGGCGCGCACCGTCTCGCTCAGCAGCCACAGCCCGGTGACGTTGTGGAGGAACCGCACGCGCCCGTCGACGCCGCCCTCGTTCGTGAAGTTCGCCGCGCGGGCGGCATCCGTCACGATCGGCTCCGCGACCTCGAGCCCCACGAGACCCCAGGTGCCGCACGAGATGTAGGCCGCGTTCGGCGATGAGAGCGGAACCGCGACGATCGCCGACGCCGTGTCGTGAGAGCCCACCGCGATCACCGGGATGTCCTCCAGCCCCCGCGCGCGCCCGATCGTCTCCCCGGGATCGACCAGGGGCGGCAGGACACGCGAAGGGATGCCGAGAGCCTCGGCGAGCGCGAGGTCCCACTCGCCCGTGTGGGCGTCGAGCAGACCCGTGGTCGAGGCGTTCGTCCGCTCCGCGACGCTTCGGCCCGTGAGCCGCTCGGCGAGGAGGTCGGGGATCAGCAGGCTCGTCTCGGCCTCGGCCACCAGAGCGTCGGCCGCGTACTGGTACACCGTGTTGAACGGGAGAAACTGCAGGCCGTTGCGGCGGTACAGCTCCTCGAAGGGGACGAGCCCGTGCACCGCGTCCACACCACGCGCCGTGCGGTCGTCGCGGTAGTGGAACGGTTCGGCGAGCAGGCCGTCCGCTCCGAGCAGGCCGTAATCGACGGCCCACGAGTCGATCCCCACGCTCTCGATGCTCGGTTCGCGACGGAGGGCCTCGGCGAGACCCGCCTGCACGTGACCCCAGAGCGCCTCGAGATCCCAGTGCCAGCCGTCCTCCCTCTCGACGGGCCCGTTCGGAAAGCGCGCGACCTGCTCCAGCTCGAGCACGCCCTGGCCCACGCGGCCGATCATCACGCGCCCGCTTGTGGCGCCGAGATCGACGGCGGCGACGGCGCGGACGGCGCGGGGCGCCCCGGCCGTCGCCTGGGGCGCTCCGGCCGTAGCGGCTCGCGGCCCCACAGCGCTCATCGCAGGAACGCCGCGGCGACGCCCGAGTCGACGGGGATGTGGAGGCCCGTCGTGCGCGACAGCTCGGGGCCGGTGAGCACGTACACCGCGTCGGCGACGTTCTCGGGCACGACCTCGCGCTTGAGGATCGTGCGGTTGGCGTAGAACTGGCCGAGGTCCTTCTCATCGACGCCGTAGGTCGCCGCGCGGTTGGCGCCCCAGCCGGCGGCGAAGATGCCCGATCCGCGCACGACGCCGTCGGGGTTGATGCCGTTCACGCGCACACCGTGCTCGCCGAGCTCGACCGCGAGCAAACGCACCTGGTGCGCCTGGTCGGCCTTCGTCGCCGAGTACGCGATGTTGTTCGGGCCCGCGAACACGGAGTTCTTCGACGAGATGTAGATGACGTCGCCGCCCATTCGCTGCTCGATCAGGGCCTTGGCTGCGGCCTTCGACACGAGGAACGAGCCCTTCGCCATGACGTCGTGCTGCAGGTCCCAGTCCTTCTCGGTGGTCTCGAGCAGCGGCTTCGAGAGCGAGAGCCCGGCGTTGTTGACGACGAGGTCGATGCCGCCGAACGCGAGAAGCGTCGCGTCGATCGCGGCCTGCACGCCCTCGGCATCCGCGACGTTCGCCGCGACGCCGATCGCGACGTCGGTCCCGCCGAGCTCGGCAGCGGCGGCCTGGGCCTTCTCGAGGTCGAGGTCGGCGACGACGACGCACGCCCCCTCCGCGGCGAGACGGGTCGCGATGGCCTTGCCGATTCCGGATGCCGCCCCCGTGACGAACGCGATGCGTCCCTGATGCGTCTTGGGCTTCGGCATCCGCTGGAGCTTCGCTTCCTCGAGCGCCCAGTACTCGATGCGGAACTTCTCGGCATCCGAGATCGGTGCGTAGGTCGACAGCGCCTCGGCGCCGCGCATGACGTTGATCGCGTTGACGTAGAACTCGCCCGCGACGCGCGCCGTCTGCTTGTTCGCGCCGTACGAGAACATGCCCACGCCCGGCACCAGCACGATGAGCGGGTCGGCCCCGCGGATCGCGGGGCGGTCGGCATCCGCGTGCGCGTCGTAGTACGCCTGGTAGTCGGCGCGGTACTCGGCGTGCAGCTCCTTGAGCCGCGCGATCGCGTCCTCCACCGAGGCGTCGGCGGGCAGGTCGAGGATCAGCGGCTTGACCTTGGTCCGCAGGAAGTGGTCGGGGCAGCTCGTGCCGAGCGCGGCGAGGGCGGGTGCGTTCTCGGATGCCAGGAAGTCCAGCACCACGTCGGCATCGGTGAAGTGGCCGACCATCGGCTTGTCAGTGGAAGCGAGACCGCGGATCGTCGCGGCCAGCGCCGCCGCCTTCGCACGGCGCTCCGACTCGGGCAGCGCCGCGAAGCCGTCGCGCACACCGCCGAACGGCTCGGCGGCACCGTGCTCATCGATGTACGCCTGCGCGGTGTCGATGATCCAGAGCGAGTTGGTCTCGGCCTCTTCGGAGGTGTCGCCCCACGCCGTGATGCCGTGCCCGCCGAGGATCGTCCCGATCGCCTGGGGGTTCTTCTCCTTGATGGCGGCGATGTCGAGGCCCAGCTGGAAGCCGGGGCGACGCCACGGCACCCAGACCACCTTGTCGCCGAAGATCTTCTCCGTCAGCGCCTCGCCGTCGGCTGCGGTCGCGATCGCGATGCCGGCGTCGGGGTGCAGGTGGTCGACGTGCGCGGCATCCACGAGTCCGTGCATCGCGGTGTCGATTGACGGGGCCGCCCCGCCCTTGCCGTGGAGGCAGTAGTCGAACGCGGCTACCATCTCGTCCTCGCGCTCGATGCCGGGATAGACGTCGACGAGCGCACGCATGCGGTCGAGGCGCAGGACCGCGAGGCCCTTCTCGGTCAGGGTGCCGAGATCGCCGCCCGAACCCTTGACCCACAGCAGTTCGACCGGCTCACCGGTCACGGGGTCGATGTCGGTGCCCTTGGCGGAGGTGTTGCCCCCGGCGTAGTTGGTGACCTTGGGGTCGGAGCCGAGGCGGTTGCTGCGCGCGACGAGGTCGCGCGCGGTGGAGGTGGTCATGTCGTCATCCCTCGTCGTGTGATGGGTCGTGTCGTGGGTGGTGTCGTGGGTGGTGTCGCGTGCGTCGCGGGCCGCGCCCCGCTCCCGACGTCGGTTCTGTCGCTGAGTGTCCAAAACACCCGGGGGTTCTTCGCGCGGCTCCGGGTGTTGTGGACACTCAAGCCCCTCAGGCCCGGTTCGCC
>NZ_JARHXC010000219.1:0-2441 GCF_029222405.1 Microbacterium sp. Kw_RZR3
GCGCTCAGCGCACGTCGTCGTCGACCCAGTCCATCGACTTGGTGACGGCCTTCTTCCACAGACGCAGCTCGCGGTCGCGCTCGTCGGAGTCCATGTCGGGCTCCCAGCGCTTGTCCTCCTGCCAGTTGGCGCGCAGGTCGTCGAGGTTGTCCCAGAAGCCCACCGCCAGCCCGGCGGCGTAAGCCGCACCGAGCGCGGTGGTCTCGGCGACGACGGGGCGTACCACGGGCACGCCGAGGATGTCGGCCTGGAACTGCATGAGCGCGTCATTCGCGGTCATGCCGCCGTCGACCTTGAGCTCGGTGAGGTCGACACCGGAGTCGGCGTTGACTGCGTCGAGCACCTCGCGCGTCTGGAAGGCGGTGGCCTCGAGAGCCGCGCGGGCAATGTGGCCCTTGTTGACGTAACGGGTCATGCCGACGATCGCGCCCCGGGCGTCGGGACGCCAGTACGGGGCGAACAGACCCGAGAACGCCGGCACGAAGTACACGCCGCCGTTGTCGTCGACCGAGCTCGCCAGCGCCTCGACCTCGGGAGCCGAGGAGATAATGCCGAGCTGGTCGCGCAGCCACTGGATGAGCGACCCCGTGACGGCGATCGATCCTTCGAGCGCGTAGCGGGCGGGCTGATCGCCGAGCTTGTAGCCCAGGGTGGTCAGCAGGCCGTTCTTCGAGTGGACGATCTCTTCGCCGGTCTGGAAGATCAGGAAGTTGCCCGTGCCGTAGGTGTTCTTGCTCTCACCCGGGTTGAAAGCGGCCTGGCCGAAGGTCGCGGCCTGCTGGTCGCCCAGGATGCCGGCGACGGGGGTCTCGCGCAGGAGCGACGACGACTCGACGGTGCCGTACACCTCGGACGACGAGCGGATCTCGGGCATCATCGAGCGCGGAACGCCGAAGTCGGCCAGGATGTCGTCGCGCCATTCGAGCGTCTCGAGGTCCATGAATAGCGTGCGGCTGGCGTTGGTGACGTCGGTGGCGTGCACGCCGCCGTCGATGCCGCCGGTGAGGTTCCACAGCACCCACGTGTCGGTGGTGCCGAAGATCAGGTCGCCGGCCTCCGCCTTCTCGCGTGCTCCCTCGACGTTCTCGAGGATCCAGACGATCTTCGTCCCCGAGAAGTAGGTGGCCAGGGGCAGACCGACGATGCTCTTGTAGCGTTCGGTGTCGCCGTCGGCGAGGCGGTCGACGATCGACTGCGTGCGCGTGTCCTGCCAGACGATGGCGTTGTAGACGGGCTTGCCGGTGTTCTTGTCCCACACGACGGCGGTCTCGCGCTGGTTCGTGATGCCGACGGCGGCGATGTCGTGACGGGTGATGTCGGCGCGGCTGAGGGCCAGGCCGATCACCTCCTGGGTGTTGCGCCAGATCTCGAGCGGGTCGTGCTCGACCCACCCCGCGCGCGGGAAGATCTGCTCGTGCTCCTTCTGTCCGACGGCGACGACGCCCCCGGACTTGTCGAAGATCATCGCGCGCGTCGAGGTCGTGCCCTGGTCGATGGCGAGGACGTAGTCGGCCATGGATGGACTCCTTTGTCTAGTAGAGGTGAGGAAGTGGTGAAGCGGAGCGCGGGGGCGGCGCAGGCCGGGTGGTTCGCACCGTCCCCGCTGAGGTGTTACTTGCCGAGGTGGAGCAGCACGGGCGCGAGCAGACCCGCGAGCAGACCGCCGACGAGGGGACCGGCAACCGGAACCCAGGCGTAGCTCCAGTCGCTGGAGCCCTTCCCCTTGATGGGGAGGATCGCGTGGGCGATACGCGGGCCGAGGTCACGGGCCGGGTTGATCGCGTAGCCGGTCGGGCCACCGAGCGAGGCGCCGATACCGACCACCAGCAGGGCCACGGGGACGGCGGCGAGGCCACCGATGCCACCGGGGACGCCGATGTCGGCGACGCCGTAGTCGGCGAACCCGAAGATCACGAAGACCAGGACGAAGGTCGCGATGACCTCGGTGAGGAAGTTGAAGCCGTACGAGCGGATGGCGGGGCCGGTGGAGAAGACGCCGAGCTTGTTCGCCGGGTCGGGTTCGTCGTCGAAGTGCTGCTTGTACGAGGCCCACGCCAGCACGGCACCGATGATCGCACCGACCATCTGCGCGGCGACCGCGACGAGGAACTGGACGAAGGAGATCTTGCCGGCGACCAGCAGGCCGATCGACACGGCGGGGTTCAGCTGGGCACCCGAGTAGGCGGACACGAGGACACCGGCGAAGACCGCGAGTCCCCATCCCCAGTTCACCATCAGGGTGCCACCGGCGTTGCCCTTGGTCTTGGCCAGGGCGACGTTGGCGACCACGCCGCAGCCCAGCAGGATGAGCATCGCGGTGCCGACCACCTCCGAGAGGAAGTACAGCCCCAGATTGACTTCTTGCATGTCGTCATCGACCTTTCTGTTGTCGCCCGTCCACCTTCGGCTCGGGCGTCGTTGCGGCTCGGTGATCCGAACCT
>NZ_JARHXC010000021.1:0-20540 GCF_029222405.1 Microbacterium sp. Kw_RZR3
ACGCCGGGGAGGGCCGCGAGGGCGGTGATGTCGGCATCCGGAAGCGTCGCGTGCACCATGCGCCCCGACACGAGGTTCTTGATCTCGGAGGTGGGGCCGTCGGCGACGATCTCGCCGCCGCGCATGAGCACGATGCGGTCGGCGTACTCGTCGGCCTCGTCGAGGTAGTGCGTGGCGAACATCACCGTGCGTCCGCGGGCGGCATCCGCGCGGATCGCGTTCCAGAACGAGCGGCGCGCCTCGACGTCCATGCCGGTGGTCGGTTCGTCGAGGATGAGCAGGGCCGGGTCGCTCACGAGCGCCATCGCGAAGCGGAGACGCTGCTGCTCGCCGCCGGAGCAGAGGCCGACGCGTCGGCTCGCCAGATTCCGGATGCCGGCCCGCTCGAGCGCTTCGTCGACGGGACGCTTCTCGGCGAACAGGCTCGCCGTCAGCTCGACGGTCTCGCGAACGGTGAGGTCTTTCAGCAGCCCACCCGTCTGGAGGACCGCGGACACGAGACCCCGGGCGATCGCGCCGCGCGGGCTGTGCCCGAAGACGCTGATCGAGCCGGAGTCGGGGGTGCTCAGGCCGAGGATCATGTCGATCGTCGTGGTCTTGCCCGCGCCGTTCGGCCCGAGGAACGCCACGATCTCGCCCGGCTTGATCGAGAGGTCTATGCCGCGGACGGCATGAACGGAACCGAAGCTCTTGACGACGCCCCGCGCGTCGATCGCGGCGGGAGTGGGGGTGGAGGAGGTCATGTCTTCATGCTGGCCGTCAGGCGGCCGAACGACCTCAGACTCTCGTCACGATGTGGGGGTGACGTTCGTCATGGGTGGATCCGTCCTCCGGTCAGAGTGCCGGCGGGTGCGAGGTCCGTCATTCGCGGGTGATCTCGAAGCCGCCCGCGCCGTCGACGGTGATCCGCTCACCGTTACGGCGGAAGTCGGCGCTGTGGCCGTCCTGGCCGATGTGCTCGAACGCCCCGACGAAGCGGTAGTAGATCCGCCCGAACTCGTCGCGGTAATGCGCGAAGACGAGGCGGGTCTCACCCGACCCGCTGCCGGCGGGAAGCGGCTCGGGGTCGCTTCCCGCGGTCGCGTCGACCGCGAGACGCTGCACGATGCGCTGGCCGTCGTCGAGCAGAGCGTTGTCCCACTCCTTGTTCGGGTAGAGCTTCGGGAACCAGACCTGCACGCTCTCCGTCAGCCGCAGCATGCCCGAGCGGTGCGCGGCGAGATCCTTGCCGAACAGGCGAGCGACATCGACGTGGCGACGAAAGCGGGCGTCGTCCTGGATGCCGACTCCCCCGCACTCGATCCACTCGGCGGGGTCGTAGGTACGGCCGAACCGGAACGGCACGAAGGTGCCCTTCTTGATCTGCTTGCGCTTGCGCTTGCGCAACGTACCGATCAATTTATCGATGCGGTCCCGCGCGTCGTCGAGGGTGTGGATGTCCTGCATCTTCCACCGCCAGAACTCGACGTTCGCGGTGTCGATGACATGCCGCTCCCGAAGGCGGTCCTGCTCGACCTGGTCGACGTGCTGCAGCTCGTCGATCTCCACGGCCAGCCGGAACTGCGGGAAGTACAGGTCGAGCAGCGCGCGCTTCCCCTCCTCGCGCGCGGGGACGGCCTGCTGGGTGACCCACTCGATCTCGGGGTCGTCCAGACCGTGCACGATGCGGGTGATCGCCCACAGCTCGTACTGTTTGTGCACGATCTTCCGAAGGCGCAGGGCCTGCCATTCGAGTTCGGCGTCGATCGGCGTTCGCGGGGGCTTGGCATCCATCGGTTCTCTTTCCTGCGTGGTCACGGCTCGACCTCGGGTGGGTCTTTTCATCCAAAGGGATGCCACGGAGCCGGCGTGGTCGCGCGGTGTTCGGGGTTGTTCGGATTCGACGGGCGCCCCGTGCATCCGGGGGACGGCGATGACGCACGGTGACGCGCGACGGCCGCGATGTCGGGGCCCCGGTCTAGCCTGGCGGCATGTCGGGCAAGGTGTACGTGATCCATGACAACCCCTCGTGGTTGCCGCCGTTCCGCGCGGCCTTCGACGCCCAGGGGGTGCCGCTCGAGGAGTGGCTGCTGACGGAGGGGGCCATCGACCTCTCGTCCGAGCCGCCGGAGGGCGTGTTCTGGTCGCGACTGAGCGCCTCGGCGCACACCCGCGATCGCGCGAACAGCAAGGACTACGGTCGGGCGGTGCTGCGGTGGCTCTCGGCATGGGGTCGTACCGTCATCAACGGTGCCGACGTCCTCGAACTCGAGGTGAGCAAGGTCGCGCAGCACGTGGCCCTTCAGCACGCGGGCATCGAGGTCGCCCGCACCGTCGCCGTCCTCGGCACCGACGGGATCGTCGAGCGGGCTGCGGAGTTCGGGGCCCCCTTCATCAGCAAGCACAACCAGGGCGGCAAGGGCCTCGGCGTGCGGCGGTGGGACTCCGTCGAAGAGTTCGCGGCGTGGGTCGAGAGCCCCGAGTTCGAGCCGTCACCCGACGGAATCACGCTGCTGCAAGAGCTGCTCGTCGCCCAAGCGCCGTTCATCACCCGCGCAGAGTTCGTCGCCGGCTCGCTCGTCTACGCGGTGCGGGTCGACACCAGCGCGGGCAGCTTCGAGCTGTGCCCGGCCGAGGCCTGCGCGATCCCCGGAGCCGACGGCGTCGAGCCCGCGCCGATGTTCCGTCGCCGCGACGACGTGGATCCCGAGCTCGTCGACCGATACCTCGCGTTCCTCGCCGCCGAGGGCATCGGCATCGCCGGAATCGAGTTCATCGAGACGCGCGACGGACGCACGGTCACCTACGACGTCAACACGAACACCAACTACAACCCCGACGTCGAGGCGACCGCGCCGCGGTCGGGACCGCGTGAGATCGCGCGGTGGCTCGGTTCGCTTCTGCCGCAAGAAGTGGTCGGAGCTCGTGGCTGAGGCATCACCGCCCCACGTCGAATGGGACGGCTTCGGCTTCCAGACGCGCCAGGTGCACGCCGGCGAGGTCGAAGACCTCACGCACGGCTCCCGCATCACCCCGGTTCACTTGTCGGCGGCGTATCGCTTCGCATCCTTCCAGGAGGCGACGGATCGGTTCGCCGGTGCCGATCTCGGACACCTCTATTCCCGCAACCTCAACCCCACGAACCAGGTGGCCGAGCGGCGCCTGGCCTCTCTCGAGGGTGGCAGCGGAGCGATCGTCGTCGGCTCGGGGCAGGCGGCGATCACGACCGCCCTGCTGGCGCTGGCGGGCACCGGCGAACACATCGTCTCGACCGCGAGCATCTACAGCGGCACGCGCGTGCTCTTCGATCGCACGTTCGCGCGCATGGGCGTCACCGTCGAGTACGTCTGGAACCCCGACGACGAGGCGGAGTGGGACAGCCTCATCCGCCCTGAGACGAAGGCGATCTTCACCGAGACGCTGCCCAACCCCAAGAACGACGTCGTCGACATCGCCGCCGTCGCCCGCATCGCGAAGCGCCACGGCATCCCTCTGATCGTCGACAACACCATCGCGACACCGTTCCTCATCCGCCCGATCGAGCACGGCGCCGACATCGTGGTGCACTCGGCCACGAAGTTCCTCTCGGGACACGGGGCCAACCTCGCCGGGGCGGTGGTCGACGGCGGAACGTTCGACTGGGTGGCATCCGATCGCTCGTATCCCGCCATCACCGCGACGCCGATCGCCGAGCACACGTCGTATGTCGAGGCTTTCGGCCCGCGCGCCTTCGAGTTCTCGCTGCGGTTCGGGATCGCGAACGACACGGGGCCCGCGCTGTCTCCGCTCAACGGCTTCCTCTTGCAGCAGGGCATGGAGACGCTCTCAGTGCGCATGCGGCAGCATCTCGCCTCCGCCCGCACGATCGCCGAGTGGCTCGAGCACCAGCCCGCCGTCGAGAGCGTCGACTACGCGGGACTCCCGTCGCACCCGCAGCACGCTCTCGCCGTGCGCGATTACGGCGGGCTGTCGGGCTCGGTGTTCTCCTTCACCGTGCGCGGGGGACGACCGGCGGCCGAACGGTTCTTCGACGCGCTCAGGTTGTTCAGCCGCATGACGAACATCGGCGACACCCGCTCGATGGCGCTGCATCCGGCGACCACGACGCACCTCGGCTTCACGCAAGAGACGCGCGACCGCCTCGGTATCGGCGACGGGCTCATCCGCCTGTCGATCGGACTCGAGGATGCCGAAGACCTGATCGCCGACCTCGATCAGGCGCTGCCCGCGGCGGGATAGCCGGGACCCTGAGGTTATCGAAGCGTCCGGGGGCGGTGGCTTCGACAGGCTCAGCCACCTCGTGGGGCTCAGCCACCTCGCGGGGCTCGGCCACCCCGCGTGGACGTTCGGGAGGACCCTGAGCTTGTCGAAGGGTCCGGGCGTGCGTGGGTGCGGCGGCTTCGACAGGCTCGGCCACTTCGTGGGGCTCGGCCACTTCGTGGGGCTCGGCCACTTCGTGGGGCTCGGCCACCTCGCGCGGACGTTCGGGAGGACCCTGAGCTTGTCGAAGGGTCCGGGCGTGCATGGGGGCGTCAGGCGTCGCGCTGCGCCTCCAGGCGGCGCACGCGCGGAATCACCTCGGCCGCGAAGCGCTGCATCTCGGGCAGGTGCGGCGAGAACTGCAGAAGCAGCGTCGAGACCCCGACGTTCGCGAACTCCACGATGCGTTCGGCGACCTGGTCGGGCGTTCCGACAAGGTTCGGACGCAGGCCGCGGTTCGACACCGAGTACTCCTTGAGGTCGACCTGGGTGTCGAGCTTCGACTTGCTCACGAAGTCCTGGTACGAGCCGTACGCCGCTCCCCCGCGGACGTCGGTGATCCGCTCGATCTCCGCCTGCGCTTCTTCCTCGGTGTCGCGCACGATCGCGTACGCGGCCATCCCGAACGCCTCGAAGGGGGTCGCACCGGCCTCGGACCGGCGCCGGCGCATGTCCGCGACCTTCGCCGACAGCTCTTCGAGCGTCCCGCCGTGGGTGAGGTACGCGTCGGCGAAGCGGGTGATCGCGGTGCGACCGGCCTCGCTCTCACCACCGGCGTACAGGCGCGGCTGCACCCGGGGCTTCGGCTCGGTGTACGTGCCCTCGGTGCGGTAGTACTCGCCCTCGTAGGCGAAGGGGGTCTCGTTCCAGAGTCCGCGCAGCACCTCGACCCACTCGATCGTCCGGGCGTACCTGTCGTCGTGGGCGCTGAACAGTCCCGCGTACTGCTTGGCCTCTTCGGCCCACCAGGCGGAGACGACGTTGAGGGTGAACCGTCCGCCGCTGATCTCGTCGATCGTGGCGGCCTGCTTGGCGGTGTGGAATGGATTGTGGAAGCCGGGGCGTACGGCGGTCATCAGCTCGAGCCTCGACGTCACCGCGGCAAGCCCGGCGGTGACGGCCCAGGCATCGAGCGAGGGAGCTTCGACGCCCTTGATGTCGTTGAGGTTGAGCTCGGGGATGAGCGTCAGGTCGAAGCCGTCCTCTTCCGCGGCGCGAGCGATCTCGGCGATGTGGGCGAACGAGACGGGGGTCTGCTCGTCGTCGACGTTGCGCAGCCATCCGCCGAAGATGGGGGTCCAGTAGCCGAAGCGCACGCGCTGGGGGGAGGTCATGGCATCCATCCTGACCCGGCTCGATGTCGTGTGTCGTCATGCGAAGACACGGGCCGTCACACACCGTTGACCGCCGTCGAGGTCGGTGCGACGGTAGCCGGGTTCCGATCCTCGAGGAGAACCCCATGACCGACATCGCCCCCACGCACGAGCCCCTCAAGTTCGCCTACTGGGTTCCCAACGTCAGCGGCGGCCTGGTGATCAGCTCGATCGAGCAGCGCACCGACTGGGGCTACGACTACAACGTGAAGCTCGCGCAGACGGCGGAGCGCGTCGGCTTCGAGTACGCGCTGAGCCAGGTTCGATACGCCTCGAGCTACGGTGCCGCACAGCAGCACGAGTCCACCTCGATCAGCCTGGCGCTGCTGCTGAACACCGAGAAACTCAAGGTCATCTCGGCCATCCACCCCGGGATCTGGCATCCGGCCGTCCTGGCGAAGTTCATCAACACCGCTGATCAGTTCTCGCACGGGCGTGCCGCCGTGAACGTCGTGAGCGGCTGGTTCAAGGACGAATACACCGACCTGGGTCTCGAGTGGCTCGAGCACGACGAGCGCTATGAGCGCGCCGCCGAGTTCATCCAGGTGCTGCGCGGACTCTGGACGCAGGAGAAGTTCTCGTTCCACGGCAAGTACTACGACATCACCGACTTCACGCTGCGTCCGTTCCCGTACGAGGTGCCGGGGCGTGCGCACCCCGACATCTTCCAGGGCGGCAATTCGACGGCGGCGCGCTTCAACGGCGGCGCCTTCTCGGACTGGTACTTCTCCAACGGCAAGGACTTCGACGGCTTCACCGAGCAGTACGACGACGTCACGCGGATCGCGGCCGAACACGGGCGTCGCACGCGCTTCGGTCTCAACGGTTTCGTCATCCAGCGAGACAGCCGGGCGGAGGCGGAGCAGCAGCTTCGCGAGATCATCGCTCACGCGGACGACGGCGCGGTCGAGGGCTTCCGCAAGAGCGTGCAAGAGGCCGGAGCATCGACGAAGGACGGCAAGGGCATGTGGGCCGACTCCTCCCTCGACGACCTCGTGCAGTACAACGACGGCTTCCGCACGCAGCTGTTCGGTGACGCGCAGCAGATCGCCGAACGGATCATCGAGTACAAGAAGCGCGGCGTCGACCTGTTCCTGCTCGGCTTCCTCCACTTCCAGGAGGAGCTCGAGCGTTTCGGTGAGACGGTCATCCCGATCGTGCGCGAGCTCGAGGCGGATCTCGCGCGCACCGGCGACCCGATCGAGGTCGCCGCGCGCTGAGGGGCGGACGGATGCCGTGACCCGGCCCGTAGGCTCGGCGCATGGTCGAGACGCGGTACGTCACCCCCGACCGCTCCCGCACCGAGGCTCTCGTCGCCGCCGCTCTCCGGGCTGCCGGGCAGCCCGTGGCTCCCGCGGAGTGGCAGTGGGTCGAGCACGGATCAGCCAATCTCGTCGTCCTCGCCGGTGCCGTCGCCGTCCGGGTCGGTCGTACCGTCACGGCCGCCGCGGAGTCGCTCCGCGCGCAAGCCCTCGTCGACACACTCCCCCACCTGCCGTTCGCGGTCCCGGTCGGGCTCGCCGACCCGATGTGGGACGAGGAGATCGTCGCCGTCGCGCAGCGTCGGCTGGACGGCATCCCCCATCCGAGCGGACACGGGGACGGCGACGAGCTGCGGGTCCTGCTCGACGCCTTGGCCGAGGTGCCCATCGACACGTGCGAACGGCACCTCGCGACGCCGCACGCATTCATGGGCGGCGCGCACTGGCATCCGGTGATCGTCGAACAGGCGATCCCGTTGCTCGCTCCCGGGGTCCGGGATGCCGCGCTCCGAGCGGCCGACGCGCTTGCGGAGCTCGATCCGGTGCCTCCCGCTCTCGTCCACGGCGATCTCGCCGGCTCGAACGTGCTCTGGGGTGCGGGCGCGGTGATGGGCGTCATCGACTGGGACCTCGCCAGTGCGGGGGATCCGGCGGTCGATGTCGCGGCCCTCGCCGTCTGGCACGGGTGGGACGTCATCGAGCGCGTGTGTCCTCCCGAGGCCGTGCGGCGGGCACGGGTCGTCGCGGCGACGCATCCGCTGCAGGTGATCGGCTTCTCGATCGTGAACGAGCGCCCGGAGGACGAACTCCTCCGCGCTGCGGCGTGGGCGAGTGCCCGCATGTGACACGTACATGTTCATCTGGCGCGAGCGGCCGTGGTACGTCAGATCGCGGATACCGTATCGGTGCCGCACTGCGCACGACGGGGCGACGCGCGCCACCCGCGCGCGGACATTCCCGGAACGGCATACATACATAACGGCGGAAACGGAGGCGACGCGATGAGCGGCGCACGACTCGGAATCTTCACCCGACTTCTGGATGCCGGAACCGACGGCGAGCGGTACCACCGAGCGCTCGCGCAGGTCCGCGCTGCCGAGCAGCACGGCTTCGCCTCGCTCTGGGTGGCGCAGCACCACTTCGACCGCGACGAGGGCGGTCTGCCCTCGCCCTTCCCGTTCCTCGCAGCGGCCGCGGTGCAGACCGAGCGCATCGCGCTGGGCACCGGGATCGTGACACTTCCCATCGACGACCCGATCCGCGTGGCCGAGGACGCCGCGGTCGTGAATGCGCTGAGCGGTGGACGCGTGCAACTCGGCATCGGCACCGGGGGAACGCCGTCGTCGTTCGCCGCGTTCCGACGTTCGTCCGACGACCGCCGCGCGATCCAGGCCGAGCACGTCGAGGTGCTGCGCGACGCGTTCGGCGGGCGCGGCATCCGGGGCACGTCCTCGGTGCTCAATCCCCCGGCTCCCGACCTCGCCGTCCGACTGTGGCAGGCGACGTTCTCCGTCGAGGGCGGCCGGCGCGCGGGGCTCGACGGTGACGGGCTGCTGCTCTCGCGCACCCAGCCGAAGGATCCCGGTCAGACGCTGCACGACGTGCAGCTCCCGATCGTCGAGGCCTACCTCGAGGCGCTGCCGTCGGGTGTCGCGCCGCGCATCCTGGCGTCGCGCACGGCCGTCGTGGTGGATGCCGCCGATCTCGACGCCGCGTGGGAGGCGGCCGACCCGGGTCTCCGGCGTCTCGCGCGGACCTTCCTCAAGCGGGACGGCGCGGGCGACCTGCGCGACGTCGCGCGGATCACCGACACGCATCTCGGCACGGTCGACGAGGTCGTGGCCTCTCTCGGAGCCGACCTCACCCTCGGGCGGGCGACCGACGTTGCGTTTCAGGTGCACTCCGTCGATCCCGCGCACGAGATCACGCTGCGCTCGATCGAGCTCCTCGCGACCGAGGTCGCGCCGCGCCTCGGTCTCCGCACCGGGGCCGAAGCGGCCGTGGAACTGCGGAACCTCACCGCCCAGACCACGCCCGCGTGATCCCCCTTCGCTCCCGGCACTCCTCCGGCGCCTCCCCGCTGTTGCGTGTCCAAGACACGCCGTAACCGGCGCGCGCATAACGGCGTGTTTTGGACACTCAACGGGCGCGGGCGGGCGGGGACAGGGGCGCGGGTGCGCGCCCGGGTCAGCGCGGAACCCCCGCGAGCATCGCCGCCGCCCGCGCCGTCTCGTCGCGCAGCGCGTCGGCCAGGGCGACCACGGCGGGGATCCGCATGGAGTCCGCGCGCACGATCATCCAGTACGGCAGGCGCTCGCTCACCTCGTCGGCGAGCAGGCGTTCGAGGTCGTCGTGCCGGTCGGCGGTGAAGCACGGCAGCATGCCGATCCCGGCACCCGCACGGGTCGCCTCGACCTGCACGAGCACGTTCGTTGAGCTCACGCCGTCGCGCATGTGCGGCACGACCCGGCGCGGCAGATCGAGGGCTTCGACCTGCAGCATCGAGTCGACGAAGTACACGAGCCGGTGCTGCTCGAGGTCCTCCACGCGAGCGGGTCGTCCGGCCCGCGCGAGGTAGGTAGACGACCCGTAGAGCCCGAGCGTGTACCGCCCCAGCTCGACCGCGTGCCCGCGTGACGACTGCGGCTCCCCCACGACGACCTCGAGATCGAGACCCGGGTGGAGGGCAGCCCGTCGTTGGGCCGTGACGATCTCGACGGAGAGATCCGGATGCCGCTGACGCAGCGCCGCAACCGCGGGAGCCGCGATGTAGGCGCTGAAGCCATCGGTCGCCGACATGCGCACGACGCCGGACACGGGGTCGGGTTCGACTCCTCCGCCGGCCAGGTGCGACATCGCCGCCTCGATGCGGCCCGCGGTCTCGACGGCGTGCTGACCGAGGGCCGTCAGCTCCCACCCGCGGCCGGACGCCGACACGACCCGGCCGCCGAGGGCGTCCTCGAGGGCGGAGATCCGCCGGGCGACGGTCGTGTGGTCGACGCCGCGAAGCTGTGCCGCGGCCGTGTAGCGGCCGGTGCGGGCGACCGCGAGCAGCATCAAGAGGTCGTCGGCGCGCACGGAATCGGCATCCATGTGTGCAATTCTGCACAGCTGGGACGCGTGACTGGGCATTGCCGCTCACGATCCCGCGCCGCAGACTGAACCGCGGATGTCACCGTCGACACCGAAGGAGCAGCATGGAATCCCCCGCCACCAGCCGCCGCAGTGCAGCCCCCACCACTCCGATCCGCCGGGTCGTCGCCGCCTCGATGGCCGGCACGGTCGTCGAGTGGTACGAGTTCTTCCTCTACGCCACTGCCGCGAGCCTCGTCTTCGGCACGTTCTTCTTCCCGTCGTCGGGCTCTCCGCTCGACGGGATCATCGCGGCCTTCGTCACCTACGCGGTCGGCTTCGTCGCCCGCCCGCTCGGCGGCATCGTGTTCGGCCAGATCGGCGACCGTTTCGGTCGCAAGCCGACGCTGCAGGCGACGATCATCATCGTCGGTGCCGCGACCTTCCTGATGGGATGCCTTCCCGGCTTCGCGAGCGTCGGATACTGGGCGCCCGCGATGCTCGTGGCCCTCCGCTTCATCCAGGGCTTCGCCGTCGGCGGAGAGTGGGGCGGCGCCGTGCTCCTCGTCGCGGAGCAGAGCCCCGACAGGCAGCGCGCCTTCTGGTCGAGCTGGCCGCAGGCGGCGGTTCCCATCGGCAACCTGCTTGCGACCATGGTGCTGCTCGTCACGTCGTTCGTGCTGAGCCCCGCGGCCTTCCTCGACTGGGGCTGGCGTATCGCGTTCTGGCTCTCGGCAGTGATCGTGCTGGTCGGCTTCTACATCCGCACGCACGTCGAAGAGGCACCGATCTTCCTCGAGGCGAAGGCGCAGGTCGAGAAAGAGAAGGCGATGTCGTTCGGGGTCGTCGAGGTGCTCCGCCGCTACCCGAAGGGTGTCGCGCAGGCGATGGGTGTCCGCTTCGCGGAGAACATCGTCTACTACATCGTCGTGAGCTTCTCGATCGTGTACCTGAAGGTCGTGCACTCCTACGACACGAGCCAGCTCCTGCTCGCGCTGCTCATCGCGCACGTCATCCACTTCGCCGTGATCCCGCCCCTCGGTCGCCTCGCCGACCGCGTCGGACGGCGCCCTGTTTACCTCGCCGGCGCGATCCTCAGCGCGACCTGGGCGTTCTTCGCCTTCCCGATGTTCGACACGCTCAACCCCGTGCTCATCGTCGCCGCCGTGACGATCGGTCTCGTGTTCCACGCCGGGATGTACGCACCGCAGCCCGCGGTCATGGCGGAGCTCTTCCCGACGCGCATGCGCTATTCCGGCGTCTCGCTCGGCGCCCAGGTCACCGCGATCCTCGCCGGCTCCCTCGCGCCGATCCTCGCGACGCAGTGGCTGCGCGACTTCGGCTCATGGCTGCCGATCGCGATGTACATCGTCGTGGCGTGCGTCATCACCGCCCTCACCGTGCTGTCGTTGAAGGAGACCCGCGGCATCTCGCTGCACGCCATCGACGCGGCGGACGCGGCGCGGTCGGGCCGCGCAGCGACGAAGGAGACGGCATGAGCATCGACCTCACCGGGCGCAGGGCGCTGGTCACCGGGGGAGCGAGCGGCATCGGCGAGGCCGTCGCGAGGAGATTCGCGGATGCCGGAGCCCAGGTCACCGTGGCCGACGTCAACCGCGAGGCCGCCGAACGTGTGGCGGGGGAGATCGGCGGTCGTGCCTGGGCGGTCGACCTCTCCGACACGGCCGCGCTCCGCGAGCTCAGCCTCGACGTCGACATCCTCGTCAACAACGCCGGCATCCAGCACGTGAGCCCGATCGAGCAGTTCGACCCCGAACGGTTCGCGTTCATGCTGCGGCTGATGCTCGAGGCCCCGTTCCTCCTCATCCGTGCGGCGCTGCCGGCCATGTACGAGCGCGGCTTCGGGCGGGTGCTAAACATGTCGAGCGTGCACGGTATACGCGCATCGGCATACAAGTCGGCGTACGTCACGGCGAAGCACGGCCTGGAGGGTCTGTCCAAGACCACGGCGCTCGAGGGTGGGCCGCGCGGTGTCACGAGCGTGTGCATCGATCCCGGGTACGTCCGATCACCTCTCGTCGAGAAACAAATCGCTGATCAGGCCAAAGCGCACGGTATCCCGGAGAGCGAGGTGCTGGAGAAAGTGCTCCTTCAGGATGCCGCGATCAAGCGACTCGTGGAGCCCGACGAGGTGGCATCCCTCGCTCTCTGGCTCGCGGGTCCCGACGCCGGAATGGTCACGGGCGCGAGCTACACGATGGACGGCGGCTGGTCCGCGCACTGACCGCGCTCGCCGCCCCCTGCGCCGCCCGCGGCCCCTTGTTGAGTGTCCAAAACACGCCGTAACTCCCGGGCGCCTTACGGCGTGTCTTGGACACTCAACGGGAGGCGCAGCGCGGTGGGTGCGTGGGGGCGACGCCGGTCAGCGGAGGAACACGTCCGAGACGATGCTCACGATCCAGTACCCGACGACGATCACGCCGATGGCGACCGTCAGCCACGAGACGCTGCGCTTGAGGCGGCGACCTTGCGGGGCGACGCCCGCGGGCGGGGGAGTGAGCAGGGGCGCGGCGGTCCCGACCGCGGTGGGGCCCGCCGCCGCCGCGGATGCCTGCAGCCGCTCGTCGCGCCACCGTGCCCACTGCGCGACCTTCTCCTCGATCGCCGCCACCGTCGTGAAGAGCCATTCCCACGTCCGCGGGTCGAGGGTCGACAGGTCGCGCCGCGCGTAGAGGAACAGCCAGTCGTCGACGATCTCGACATCGAGGGCGGCGGCGTTGTCGATGAAGCGCGCCATGACGTCGGGAGTGAAGAGGTAGAGCGCGTCGCGCTCATATCCTTCGGGGCAGTACAGCGCGAAGTAGGTGTCGAAGTCGCCCTCGAGTCCGAGGCGCTGCTCGCGAGTGAACGTGATGGGCAGGTTCGACGCCCCGAACAGACCGTTGTTGCCGACGGCATCCAGAACGATATGGGGGAGAGGGGTGTCGAGTCGGAGGGCGACGTACGCCCACTTGTGCGTCGTCTCGCTCTTGCCGGAGCCGGTCTTGTACGCGTAGTTTGCCACCTCGATGAACCGCGGACGGTATCCGCTCACGACGTCGCTCGCCTCGCGCGAGTGGCCCTGGTCGAAGATCATGCCGGGCAGGGGCGGGTCGTCGACGTCTCCCCGCCACTCGAGCCCGTTGGCGCGGGCGAAGCGGTCGAGTCGGTATCGCCGCTCGGCCCGTCCGCGGAACGCGCGCACGATCACCACCACGATTACCGCGATGACCGCGGCGAGGAACAGCACGAAGAAGATCGACACCGGGCTGATCGTGTTCGTGCCGGACGCGATGGTCGAGACCAGGGCGAGCAGCGCCGGGACCGTGAAGAGCACGATGGCCCCGCCGATGATCGCCAGGACGGCACCCGAAAGCCACCTCGTGCGCAACGCTCCGCTCCGCCGCAGCTCGGCCGTGAAGGCGCGCACCTCGGCGCGGTCGACGGCCGCGGTCAGGGCCGTCGGGTCGAACGGGGGAGTTCCGGATGCCACGGGCACACCTTCCTCAGAGGGTCTCGTCGTGCGCGGCCCAGGTTACCCAGCCGCGCTCACCCGGCGCCGTACCGCCCGTCAGCGCAGGAACAGCACCGGGAGCAGAAGCGTCCCCCCGATCAGGACGAAACCCAGCGCCAGCACGCCGCCGATGATCCCGAGCGCCAGCCAGGGGACGCCCCGGCGCAGGCGTCGACCCGGGGGAGCGACCCCGGGCGGTGCCGACAGCGGCAGCGGCGCGACAGGGGCGGGAGCGGATGCCACGCCTTCCGGCATCCCTCCTCCGGGGGCCACGAAGCCCGGTCCCGCCGTGCCCGGCGCTCCGCTGACCGGTGCCCCCGCGCCCGGCGCGCCCGCGCCCGCCGCCGCCAGCCCTGCCGCAGCGACCCCCGGCGCAGGGCTCGCCGCCGCCCCCGGACCCCACGGCACGCCCGGATCGGTGGCCGGCAGCAGTCGGTCGTCGCGCCAGCGCTCCCACTGCGCGAGCTTGTCGAGCAGGGCCGAGAGCAGCGAGAACGTCCAGGCCCAGCGCCCGGGGTCGAGGGTCGACATGTCGTCCGAGGAGTACAGGAACAGCCAGTCGTCGACGATCTCGACGTCGAACACGGCGGCATTGTCGATGAAGCGCGCCATCACGTCGGGGGTGAAGAGGTAGAGCGCGTCGCGCTCGTACCCCTGCGGGCAGTACAGCCGGAAGTACCGGTCGAAGTCGCCCTCGAGGCTGAGGTGCTGGGCGCGGCCGAACGTGCCGAGTGAGATGTTGTTGCCCGAGGCATCCAGGACGATGTGGGGGAGCGGCACGTTGAGCTTGATCGCGATGTACCCCCACCGCACGGTCGTCTGGTTCTTCCCGTTGCTCACCGTGTATCGGTAGTTGCCGACCTCGACGAACCTCGGTTCCCGTCCGCGCAGCACGTCGATGGCGGTCCGCCCGCTCCCACGCTGGAAGATCGAGCCCGGCAGCGGGGGCTCGCTGATCGACGGCACGTACTCCATGCTCACGGCCTGCGCGAAGCGCGCGAGCCGCCAGCGGCGCTCCTGCGCGATGCGGTCGCCGCGCAGCCCGAAGAAGAACGCCCCGACGATCACCCCGATGCACAGCAGCACCGGAAGACCGAACAGGATGCCGATGAAGATCGCACCCTCTTTCAGCACCGACGCGAAGACGATGAGGAAGAACAGCCCGACGAGGGCGAATCCGCCGATGAAGACGAGCATCACGATGTAGACGACGATCGCGGCGACCTTGCCGCCCTCGTTGATGCGACCCTCTCGGCGCAGCCGGGTCGTGAACGCTTTCGCTGCGGCGGTGTCGACGGGGTCCACCAGCGCGCGTGCGTCGAACGGTCGAGTTCCCGGCATCCGTCCCCCCACGGTCGTGACTCACATCCACGTTACCCAGGACGATTCCGCCGAGCGAGGTGGCATCCGTTAGACTATGAAGGTTGTCTGGCGACGCCCATGCGCGTATAAGCCCACGACGACGTGCAACACACCCTCCTGCTGCCGGGAAATGCCCGTCAGCCGTTCTAGTCCGAAGGAGGTGGGTTAGTGACGCACCAGTACGAACTCATGGTCATCTTCGATCCCGAGGTCGACGAGCGCCAGGTCGCTCCGAAGCTCGACGGATTCCTCAAGGTCATCACGGCCGATGGAGGAACCATCGACAAGGTCGACATCTGGGGCCGCCGTCGTCTCGCCTACGAGATCCGCAAGAAGAACGAGGGCATCTACGCCGTCGTCAACTTCGTTGCGACCAGCGAGGCCACGAACGAGCTCGACCGTCAGCTGAAGCTGAACGAGCAGATCATGCGCACCAAGGTCCTCCGTGCCGAAGAAGCGATCGCCCAGGTCGCCGCCGAAGCCAAGCGCTCCGAAGAGAAGGCTGCCCGCAAGGCTGCCGCTCCCCGCAAGGTCGAGTCCGCCGAGAAGGCTGCGAAGTAACGACGATGGCCGGCGAAACCGTCATCACCGTTGTGGGCAACCTCACGGCCGACCCCGAGCTGCGCTACACGCAGAACGGTCTTCCGGTCGCGAACTTCACCATCGCGTCGACTCCCCGCACGTTCGACCGTCAGGCGAACGAGTGGAAAGACGGCGAGGCGCTGTTCCTGCGTGCCTCGGTGTGGCGCGAATTCGCCGAGCACGTCGCCGGTTCGCTGACGAAGGGCAGCCGTGTCATCGCGACCGGTCGCCTCAAGCAGCGTTCGTACCAGGACCGCGAGGGCAACAACCGCACCTCCATCGAACTCGAAGTCGATGAGATCGGCCCCTCGCTCCGCTACGCGACCGCGCAGGTCACCCGTGCCGCTTCCGGCGGCGGCGGTGGCGGCGGTCAGCGCCCGCAGGTGCAGCAGTCCAACGACGAGCCGTGGTCGACCCCCGGCTCGAACAGCGGCAACAGCGGCGCCGACGCGTGGAGCACTCCTGGTTCCTACGGAGACGACACCCCGTTCTGATCTTCGCCGCGCTCTCGCGAGCACGACGACCCCCTGAAATTCCGGATGCCACACCCCGGTCCGCGTGACCGGCTCGGCATCCGAACCACACGAAAGAAGGAAGCATGGCTGGAAAGGCCACTGGCGACCGCCGCAAGCCGCGGAAGGGCGCGAAGAACGCAGCCCCCGCGAAGGCGATCCGCGTCGGCGTCATCGACTACAAGGACGTCGCAACCCTCCGCAAGTTCATCTCGGAGCGCGGGAAGATCCGCGCCCGTCGTATCACCGGTGTCTCCGTGCAGGAGCAGCGCCTGATCGCCCGCGCTATCAAGAACGCGCGCGAGATGGCTCTCCTGCCCTACGCCGGCGCCGGCCGCTAAGGAGCACCCGATGGCAAAGCTGATTCTCACGAATGAGGTCACCGGGCTCGGTAGCGCCGGTGACGTTGTCGAGGTCAAGAACGGGTACGCCCGCAACTACCTCATCCCGCAGGGCTTCGCCGTGGCTTGGAGCCGCGGTGGCGAGAAGCAGGTCGCGTCGATCCGCGCCGCTCGCGAGGCCCGCGCGATCCACGCGCACGAAGACGCCGTGGCCCTGAAGAACACGCTCGAGTCGAACACCGTCAAGCTCGCCGTCAAGGCCGGCAACGAGGGTCGCCTCTTCGGTTCGGTCAAGCCCGCCGATGTCGCCGACGCCGTCAAGGCCGCCGGTCTCGGTGAGCTCGACAAGCGCAAGATCCAGATCACCTCTTCGATCAAGTCGGTTGGCGAGCACGAGGCGACCGTTCGCCTGCGTGACGACGTCACCGCCGTGATCACCCTCCAGGTGGTCGCCGCGAAGTAATTCGCGACGCACGATTCGGCCCCGCTCCTGCTTCGGCAGGGCGGGGCCTTTTCGTGTCCCCGGCGTGCGGGGGTTGGGGTGCGAGGTTTGGGGCGCGGTTTGCCGTTCGGGGCGGGGTATTCCGCGCCCCAAACGGACGAATGCGCCCCAAACCGTGTGGTGGGGGAGGTCCCTGAGCCTGTCGAAGGGTCCGGGCGAGCAGCGCGACACATGCCCGTCACACCCCGACCCTAGGCTGAACGCTGTGCAAGAGCGTGCCGGTCGAGTCGTCGTGTACTCGGCATCCCTCGTTCTGCCGATCACCGCTCCGCCCATCCGCGGTGGGGCGATCGCCGTGGCGGCGGGGCGGATCCGGCACGTGGGGGAGCGCGAGTGGGTCGTGCACGAGCTGCGGACCCGCGGCGTCGCCTTCGACGAGGTGCACTGGTCGGGAGTCCTCACCCCCGGCCTCGTCAACGCGCACGCGCACCTGCAGTACACGGGCATGGCCGAGGTGGGCCGCGGCACGTACGACGGCTTCGACGACTGGACGCGGGCGTTCCAGGTCGTCTACGAGACCCCGCACGACTGGGGAGCGGATGCCAGGGCCGGAGCGAACGCGATGATCGCCGCCGGCACCACCGCCGTCGCCGATGTCGTCACCGACGTCGAGGCCGCCTCTGCACTGCACGACGCTCGTCTGCACGGCATCACCTACTGGGAGGTGATGAGCTGGACCAACGACGCGTGGGCAGAACGAGGCCGCGCGGAGGTCGAGGCGCGCCTCGACGCGCTGCCCTCGCCGCCCGGAACCGGTCTCTCGCCGCACGCGCCGTACTCGCTCGACGTCGAGCCGCTGCTGGAGATCCCCGACATCGTGCGCGAGCGGGGGAGTCGCCTCCATATCCACCTCGGCGAGGCCGCGTTCGAGCGGGAACACGGGGAGGCGGCACCGTGGCGCGAGCGGCGTCCCGCGAGCTTCCAGGCGCTGCGCGAGCAGGGATTCGGCACCGGGGCGACGGAGTTCGTCGACGAGCTCGGTGTGCTCGGACCCGATTGCCACATCGCGCACGGTGTCTACATGACCGCGCGCGACCGCGCGACGCTCCGCGCCCGCGGGACCACCGTGGCCCTGTGCCCGCGGTCCAACGCCGTCATCGGCCTCGACGAGCCGCCGGTCGCCGCGTATCTCATCGAGGGCAATGCGCTGGCCGTGGGCACCGACTCGCTGTCGTCGTCGCCGTCGCTGGATCTTCTCGCCGACGTCGCGGCGCTGCACCGGCTCGCGCGGGCGCAGGGCTACACCGGTCGCGACCTGTCGGAGCTGCTATTGCGCGCGGCGACCCTGGGCGGGGCGCACGCGATGGGCCTCGACACGGGTCCCGCGCGCACGGGGTATCTGGCGGTGGGGGCGGTGGCGGACCTGGCGTTCTTCGACATCCCGGTGTCGGACGTGGATGCCACGATCGAACACCTCGTTGTGGCCGGGTCTGCGACCGCGGCCGCGACGTTCATCGACGGCGAGGCGCGTTTCGCCTCGCCCGCCTTCACCCGTGAGACAGGAGTGCGCGCATGACCGACCGTGGTGAGACCGCTGGCGTGGGGGACGACCGCCCGCAGACGGCGCGGCTGCTCGATCTCGAGCCGCACCCGGAGGGCGGGTGGTTCCGTCGCATGTGGACGGGGTCGTACGCCGTCGACACCCCCGCGGGGGAGCGACCCGCGGCGACCTGCATTCATTACCTGTTGCAGCCCGATGAGCGCAGTGCGTGGCACGTCGTCACGAGCGACGAGGTGTGGCTGTGGCACGGCCCCGGTGCGCTCGAGCTGTCGCTCGGCGGGTCGGGCACCGAGCCGGGCGAGGCGCAGACGATCACGCTGGGTCCCGACCTCGCCGCCGGTCACGTGCTGCAGCACACCGTTCCGGCGGGGGTGTGGCAGGCGGCCCGGCCCTCGGGTGACGCCGAGGTCGTGGTGAGCTGCCTCGTGTCGCCGGGGTTCAGCTTCGACGACTGGCGCCTGGCCGACTGACAACGTCGGCGCGCTGCCGAACACCGGGTTCCGAGCGCGCCACGACACCGGATGCCGCGACAGCGCGTCGGCATCCGGTGTCTCGCGCCGAGGGTCAGTGCCCTCCGCGACTCACGAGAGCGAGCGGCGGCGGCGCAGCAGCACGCCTCCCATCAGCAGCGCGAGCAGGCCGGCGATTCCGAGTCCGAGGGCCGTGGAGCCGTCGGTCCCGGTGACCGCGAGCGTCCTCGCAGCGTTCGTCGTGAGCGGCGTCACCGAGCTCGTCGAAGCGACCGAGCCGACGACGGGGGTGCCGCCAGTGGTGGTGTGACCGCCGGGGGTTTCCGGGGTTCCGGGGGTTCCCGGGGTGCCGGGTGTGCCGGGGGTGCCGGGGGTGCCGGGGGTGCCGGGGGTGCCGGGTGTTCCGGGGGTGCCGGGGGTGCCGGGTGTGCCGGGGGTGCCGGGGGTGCCGGGGGTGCCGGGTGTTCCGGGGGTGCCGGGTGTTCCCGGGGTGCCAGGCGTGCCGCCGGTGTGCGAGCCCTCGGTGGTGCTGTCGCCGATGACCGATACCGCGTTGCCACCGATCGTGACGGGCAGCTGGATCGGGATGACGGCCTGGTTGCCGCCGCCGATGCTGCCGGTGCCGTCGGTGACGATCCCACCGATCAGACCGCCGTCGCCGGCCCCACCTGTGGTGGTCGCGCCCGTGGAGGTGCTGTCACCGATGCCCGAAACGGCGTTGCCGCCGATGGTGACGGGTACGGCGATCGGGATGATGGCCTGGTTGCCGCCGAGGAGGCTGTCCGTGCCGTCGGTTTCGACGTCGCCGGTGGAGCCGGTGTTGCCGCCGGTGGTGGTGGCGTCCTCGCTGTGGCTGTCACCGATGCCCGAAACGGCGTTGCCGCCGATGGTGACGGGTACGGCGATCGGGATGATGGCCTGGTTGCCGCCGCCGATGCTGTCCGTGCCGTCGGTTTCGAAGTCGCCGGTGGAGCCGGTGGAGCCGGTGTTGCCGGTGGTGCCGCCGGTGGTGTCGGCGTCCTCGCTGTGGCTGTCGCCGATGCCCGAAACGGCGTTGCCGCCGATGGTGACGGGCACCGCGATCGGGATGATGGCCTGGTTGCCGCCGCCGATGCTGTCCGTGCCGTCGGTTTCGACGTCGCCGGTAGAGCCGGTGTTGCCGGTGGTGCCGCCGGTGGTGTCGGCGTCCTCGCTGTGGCTGTCGCCGATCACCGAGACCGCGTTGCCGCCCACGGTGACCGGCACCTCGACCGGTGCGACGGCCTGGTTGCCACCCGCGACGCTGTCGGTGCCGTCCGTGGTCACGGCGTCGGTCTTTCCCGGCACCTCGTCGGTGGGGACCGGTGCGACGTGCAGCGGGGGCTGCTCGGGGGCCGTCTCCGGCGCGGAAGCGGGCTCGGCAGGCACCGAGGTGTCGGCGTCCTCGCTGTGACTGTCACCGACCACCGAGACGGCGTTTCCGCCGACGGTGACGGGCACCTCGACCGAGATGATCCCCTGGTTGCCCGAGGCCACCCCGTCGCTGCCGTCGGTGCTGGTCACCGGGGCGGCATCCGGAGCGGGCACCGAGGTGTCGGCATCCTCGCTGTGGCTGTCGCCGATCACCGAGACGGCGTTTCCGCCGATGGTGACAGGCAGGTCGACCGACACGGCGGCCTGGTCGCCCGAGAGCAGACCGTCCGCTCCCGAGGTCTCCGCGGCGTTGGCGATGCCGCATCCGAGGACGGCCAGGCCGCCCCCGACGAGCGCGCCCAGCAGGGCACGCGAGTAGAACTTGCGCATGAGTGTTTCTCCTGTGTGTGAATGAGGG
>NZ_JARHXC010000220.1:0-1812 GCF_029222405.1 Microbacterium sp. Kw_RZR3
GCGGCCCCGGTCAGATGAGCCGCTTCCGGTAGAAGATCTCGCCGTCGGCCGTCTCCTCGGTGCGGTGATACCCCTCGCGCTCGTACAGGCGCTGGTTCGCCTCGCTGAGGCCGCCCGTGAAGAGCTCGGCCTCACTCGCGCCGGCCTCACGCCCGCGTTCCTCGACGGCACCGAGCAAGAGCGTCCCGAGTCCCTCGCCCTGCTGGTCCGGTGCGATCGCGAGACGCCCGATCAGCAGCAGATCGCCGTCCCGCCGCGCGCGCACGGCACCGACGATGCGGTGATCGGACACCGCGACGCAGCCGAGGTTCTCGACGAGCTCAGCGCGGAGTTCCTCCAACGTCTGGGTCAGCGGCGGCATGTCGGGGTCGCCGTAGATGAGCGCCTCGCTCGCGAAGGCCGCGCGCTGGATCGTGAGCACCTCTCCGGCGTCGTCGGGGGTGATGGGGCGGATGCGGGGGCTGGCGGTCATGATCGCTTTCCGGGGGAGAGGTGAACAAAAGGGCGGAGATGACAACGGTCCGGGGCCACGGGGTTAACTACGATGGCTGTGGCCACCTATGAACGACTTCTTCGATACCCGCGTCCGCACCGACGACGTCGCCGACACGCTGGCGTGGCTGCAGGCTCAGTACGGGCACGTCGACGTCCAGGCCGATGACGCGTCGTTCGCCGAGCACGCGATCGGGGATGGGGCGTTCTCGTTGCGCCACCTCGACTGGGACTGTCGTGCCGAAGTCATCTACGAGGCCGATCGCTTCTTCGTGGCGACCTCCACGCCCGGATACGCCTGGAGCATCGGATCGGATGCCGGGGAGTACAGCGTCGAGCCGGGAATCGTGCAACCGGGCCAGGAGTTGACAGGCCGCCCGCAATCGACGAGGCTGCAGCTCGCCGCCTTCGATGCTGCCCGGCTCACCGAGACGGCGCGCATGATCTACGGCGATGAGACGCTCACCGTCCGGTTCGAGGGGACGGCACCCGTCTCGCGCCGGATGCGCGAGTACTGGCTGGCCACCCTGTGTTGGTCGCTGACTCAGACGCCGTTGATGGCGGAACCGCTCGTACGTGCCCACGTGTACGGTTCCCTCGCCGCCGCCACCCTCGAGGCGTTCGCCCTCGTGGGCGATCCGCGTGAGCGGCGCGCTTCGGCGATCGAGCAGGCGGCGATCTACGCCTCGGCGACCGCATGGCTGGACGATCACGCTTCGCTGCCCATCACGATCGACGACGCCGCCGCCGCGGTGGGGGCCTCGACCGAGGGGCTGCGGCGCGCCTTCGCGGCGAATGGCCAGCTGGCGCCGACCCCCGAGGCGTACCTCGCCGCGGCGCGTATCAGCGCCGCCCACGCCGATCTCGTCGCGTCCGACGCCGCGGTCACCACGGTCGCTCAGGTCGCAGCCCGCTGGGGCTTCACCGTTCCGGGGCGCTTCGCCCAGGCGTACCGCGAGGCCTACCGCGTGGATCCACAGGTGGTCCTCGATCGCTGAACCGTTCAGCGGTCGCGGTCGGTGTACTCGCCGGGGTTCTCGAGGTCCTCGCGGTCCTCTTTCCCCGACGGAAGCTCGACATCGGTGTAGGCGCCGGCTTCGTCGGCTCGTGGCCGCGATTCGGTACCGTCCGCATTCTCCCGATCGACGTACTCGCCGGGCAGATCGGAACTGCCGTGGTCGCGCTCGCGGCCGGGGAGTTGCACGTCGGTGTACTCGCCTTCGTCGGGTCCGGTTCCACGGCCTATGGTGTCGCGTTCGCTCATCGTTGGGTCTCCCGCCGTCGTGATGCTCTCGACCGTAGACCCGACTCCGCGAGGCC